>CANJRV010000045.1 GCA_947476825.1 Bacteroidota bacterium
GTAAACTTCATAAATCACTGGATGAAGTAAGCCAATTCATATCTAATGAAATCAAAACCCTTACCAAAGAAAGCATTAGAACTACTTGCGCATTTAGTTATATTTTTGCAGAACTAAATTGGACCATGTAATAAATATAATTGGTATAAGATGAGTGATAAAGGTACGCCACTTTTTAAAATCGCAAATTATCTAATTTTATTTGGCGTTGATATTTGACATTGTTGTGACAAAAATGGAGATGGATATTTCTGTGATATTTTATATTTAATATACAACATAAGGTATGCAAATTAAAAAACCTCTGTAACTACTATCTAACAGCAGCTACAGAGGTTTTTTTAATTGTATTTTATATTATTTTTTTTCTTTAGCAGAGCCAAATGTATATAAAACACCTAATTGCAATCCACTCATAGAGATAGTTTCATCTGATTCTTTTTCGATATTAACCAAACCAATATTCAATCGTAAATTAACACCAATATTATTTGTAATCATATAACCAGCGCCAGCAGCAGCACTAAAATTCATACTATTAAACTCTTCTTTTACATCTTCACTATCACCATCTACTTTCATTTTTGAAGAAATAAGTAATCCAGCTTGTGGTCCTACTTCAAAAAACAATTTACCAGTTTGATAATTTAAAAGAACTGGAATATTAATAAAAGAAGTGTTTAAATGAAAAGTAGTACCTAAAAAATCTTCTTTTGCGCCTTCAGCAGAGAAACGCAAAGCTGGTATTAGGTTCAACTTTTCAGTAAGAGGGATAGCGCAGTGTGCACCAATGTAAAAGCCAGGTTGAGGATCAGATTCTACATCTTTACCCATTAGATTTGTAAAATTAGCTCCAGCGTTAGCGCCAAATCTGATTTGGGCATTAGAAACGAAGGAAGTCAAAAGGATTGCTGCGAAGGCAAATAAACATTTTTTCATGATATATAATTTTTTTGCAATGTTAAAGGATTTTCCCAAATCAGAATTTTATGGAGTCCTTTTTTTTCTTAATCAAATGTTGTTCTATTGCTAATTAATAGTTGTCACTCATCACGCAAATTCTTGAGATTAATAGTTTTAGTCTTTCCTTTTTAGTCGATACCATAAAATTAAAAAAGAATACACTTACATTTGGTGCAATGAATAAACGTTTAGTATTTAAGATTGGTGCACTTACCTATTTATGCCTTTTCATTTTTTCTATCGTTTTTTACAAGGAAAGAACTGTCATTTTAGACGCTTCCTTTCAATTATTCAATGTACTTAAAACAGGCTCTTTCGCCATTCAAGTCAATCGATTTGGCGCAGCTTTTACACAGATATTTCCTTTACTTGCTTCCAAAATGGTATTGCCATTATATCAAGTTGCAGGCGCTTATTCTGTGGGTTTTATACTGTATTATTTTACCTGTTTTTTGATTATACTTTTTGGTTTTACAAGTGAAAAAATCGCATTAATTCTTGTGTTATTTCATACACTAATTGTTACACATTCTTTTTATTGGATACAATGTGAATTGATACAAGGCGTTTCTTTTACCTTGGTATTTATTGCTTTTGCCGAACAGCAAATGCAAAGAGAAAAAATAAATCTAGCCTTCTATATTTTACTTCCATTCTTCCTCATCACCATCGTATTTTTTTACCCCTTATTGCCATTTGTATTATTTTTTGCGCTGATTTATTTTGGTATTCATTACAAATCCAAACTTAAATTCTTGTCCTTCCTTTTAGGATTTTATTTGCTTTTATATGTCTTAAAAATTACGTTTTTCAAAACCGATTATGACACCAATGCAATGGATGGCATGAGAAATATTCAATTGCTTTTTCCACACTATTTTGATCTTCCGTCCAATATTCATTTTCTGCAATATTGTCTGTACGATTATTATGCTTTACCCATTTTACTTGTAGCATCTATCTTCTTTTATGTTCTTAGAAAAATGGCTGCAAAATTATTTTTGCTGTTATTCTTTTTCTTTGGATTCTTATTTGTAGTGAATGTGTGTTTTGCAAAAGGTGCTGAGCAATTCTATTTAGAACCCCAGTATACCATACTTTCCGTCTTTCTTGCATTTGTAATTGCGTACGATATTTTGCCTGCTGTACAACAAAGTTCATTACGCCTTGGTATAATCCTATCCATTGTTGTAATAAGTTTAGCGCGAATATTTCATACCCATTATGCTTACACAGAAAGATTAAACTGGTTTCAAACTGTATTAGACAATACTGCGAAAGACGAACATAAAAAAATCATTCTTGCTACATCTCAAGTGCCAATGGATAAAATAAAAATGGGGTGGGGGAGTTCGTTCGAATTTTGGTTATTATCTACTTTAGAAACTGGTAAAACTCGTTCCATCATTATTGAAGGACGACCTAATGAATTCGATGATGGATTACACATGCATGACTCCTTCATTATACAATGGGGAGCTTATCCTTATTCAGATTTTCATTCGCCTTATTTTCATTTTGAAGATACAACCGCTTATGTCAAAAAATAAGTGCTAAGGGTATTAAATATGGCTATTCTAAAATGGGATGATTTAGATGCAGATGTATTGCGGCAACGATAGAACGGAAAGCACGGATTCCGCTGCTCTGAGCGGAAACGGACTTGGAGTGATAGCGTGTCTGCCGCCCAAATAATTTTCAAAATAAATTTATTCTTGCTTTGCGTATTGCGTAGTCATTGCTGAAGAAATGACTGCTACAAACTATCTGTTGTGTCTTTGTTTTATCTATACTTCAGCATTATTTATCTTGATCTCTATTATTCCTTGTTTGCAAAATGGCAATATCTGTGAGCATGATTTGATAAACAGAATCTAATAAAGTTGGATGATTTGTATACCAATGTAAGTCTTGCAAAAATTCTTTTTCGCTCAATTGATATTTCTTTAAAATCCCAGCATGGTATTGACGTAATGAATCTTCATTCTTTAATGTAAAATGTTCTACTGGCTTTGGCATTTGTTGGGCATAGGATTCTGCTAAATGCATGTCCAATAATACTTTACTCATTTTGTCTACGGAAATAGGTGGCTTATCTGTTTGACAGCACGCCAAATAGATAAGTGTAATACATAATAAAAGATAAGTTCTCGTCATTGCTAATTGGATTATTTCATCAACTCGGCGTATTTACCAGCATTGGTTACATCCATTTGTGAAATAATCGGAATCAAGGATTGCTTTTCGGCTGGTGAGCATTTTGCTAGGTAATTTTGAATTTCTTCGCTTTTCGCATTAAAGAAAAACTGCATCCACATGCTTGATGGGTTTTCAATATTTACTTGTTGCAAAATAGGAAATAATTTGTTCATTGTGCTTCTTGCTAACTCAGCATCCGTGGTCATCATGTCTAAACCGAGGCGATGATATTTATAAAATACATCTCGCATATTTACAAAGCGATTATTTTCAATTTGGTCAATCAACCAAAATCTATTTTTTTGTTTTTCTGTTCCTTTCCAGCCAGAAATAGCAATATTTTCAGGAGCATTGTTGGAAATATTCATGGCTCGATCAAAATATTCAGTGCCACCTTTTAAAGAAAAACTATCGAAGTCGAGACCAATGATGACATAACAATAAAAAGCAATAATTGCGGATAGATTAGAGCTCAATGCATCACTTCCTACAATTCGATTGTCATTAAATTCGATGGCTTGATATTGGGTATATTTAATCGCGAAATCATTGTCTACATAATTCACTAAGGAAGAAGTATACGTAGTGCCATAAATTGGTCTACTCGCTTGCATAGATATTTTTCCAGTATAACCACCCTCAATGCCTTCAATAGTTTTGGTTAGTATGATAGTAAAAACACATTCTATTCTTTCTTTTTGTAAAAATTCGGATTGCCCCCAATGTCTGGTATTAATAAACTCTGTGATAGATTGCTCCATCGTTTTAAACACTTTTGGATCGGTGCCTTGTATTTGATCTCCAAGTACAATCACTTTACAATTTAATTCTTGCGCCATTAAAAAATGACAAGAGAATAAAAGACAACAACAAAAGATTATTTTTTTCATGTAGTACGTTCAATTATTTTTTCAACTATATCTAAGGCAACTTCATTTTTTGTCTTGACCGGAAATGTATGCTCTTGCCCATTTTTTTCAAAAATAGTAATTTTATTGGTATCCAATCCAAATCCGGCGCCTATATCATTTAATGAATTTAAAACAATCAGATCCGCGTTTTTATCCTTCAATTTTTGCAAAGCATATTTTCTTTCGTCTTTATTTTCTAATGCAAACCCTACCAAGAATTGATGATCTTTTTTTATACTTCCTAAATGTCGTAAAATATCTTTTGTCTTTGTCAAAGCAATTGTAAAGACATCTTCTTTCTTCTTTATTTTTTCATTGGCAATTTCCGTAGGTGTATAATCTGCAACTGCTGCGCTCATGACAGCGATATCGGCATGTTCAAAATGAGTAGTAGCTGCTTCAAACATAGCTTGTGCAGAAATGACGCGAGTTACTTGTATATTTTTATTAGAGGTGCTGATATGACTTGGTCCAAGTATGAGTTGTACCGAACAACCTTCATTGGCTAAAGCTTCTGCAATTGCTAATCCCATTTTTCCGCTGCTGTGATTTCCGATGAAACGTACAGGGTCTATATTTTCGTATGTAGGACCGGCAGTAACTATTGCTTTTTTATTTTCTAATCGAAGTTTTTTTTTCAGAAAATTAGAAACAGTTGAAAAAATATGTTCTGGCTCTACCATGCGTCCAGTGCCAATTAAGCCACTGGCAAGTTCGCCATATTCGGCCTCTAAAATGGTATTGCCATAAGCAGTAAGTGTAGCCAAATTATTTTGTAGAGAAGGGTGTTTCCACATATCCTCATCCATGGCTGGTGCAATCCATACTGGGCAAGTAGCGGATAAATAAACAGACAATAATAAATTATCACAAATCCCATTTGCCATTTTTGCAATCGTGTTGCAAGAGGCTGGTGCAATAATCATTATATCTGCCCATCTGCCAAGTGCAACATGATTAGCCCATTCATCATTGCTAGATAATTCAATGAGTACGGTATGTTTAGACAAAGTACTCAATACCAATTGACTGACAAAATCCTTTGCTGCAGGTGTCATTACAACTTTTACTTCAGCGCCTGCCTTGATAAATAAGCGAACTAAGAATGGTATTTTATAAGCGGCTATACTTCCAGAAATACCTAGTAGAATTTTTTTGCCTTGCATCAAACAAAGATGCAACATTTAAGTATAAAAGCGGACAATAGCCTATAAAATTTGTACTCTCTTTTTATTTTGAAACATGGTTTGCCAAACATCTGGCTTGGTTCGGCATTCATTAGTTTTTCTCCTATTGAAATATAGAATTTTTCTGGTTCGCTCATACGTCAAAGAGACAAAGCTTGAATAAAGAAGTGAAAATGCAATACTCTTTAATTTTTTTTGAATGGAGCACTTTGTCTATGCAAATTCTTAGAAATTATAATTCAAGGATAATCTTGCTAATAGTGCAAAATAATTTTGGTATAATCCACATTCATAAGAGAGTGAAAAATGTTTACTACAAGTAAATTCCGAACCAATCAGTACGTTTACATTATGTTGAATGGATTTCTCTATTTCGGTCTGTATTATTTTTTGGTTTGGATTGGATGTTAAAGTATAGTATTCTTCTTGAAAGAAGGAAACGATATTAGGCGCATATTCAAGAACAGGATATACTTTGAATTTACCAAAAAGGAAATCGTATTGGAGTCCAATATTTGCTTGTAGATTTTTTATATAGCTAATATTATGGTAGTAGTTTCTATCTGGGAATAAGCCCGGCTCTATTATCCAGCCTGTATAATCAACATAAAATGTTTTATAATCATAAATAGCATTTATCCTACATTGTAAATGCTTATATATCTTTTTGCAGAAATAAATATTAGGGGAAGTAATTCTTGTGATGGTCTTGAACTGATTTTGTTCTTGTGAATTAAATAAAACAGAATGTGTACTCACTCTACGATCATACAAGTCAGGGGAAGGGTTTAAATACATAGTACCAGCGCCAATTCCAAAATGATTATTCATCACTTGGGATTTACTGATGATAGAAGTCAACATAAGTAAATAATAAAATAGTTGTTTCATGCTAATTCAATTTTTTGTTATTAGTTAATCCATGTTAAATTATCGCGCTAAAAACTTTGCCATTAGATGCTTTTACGTCATTCGAAGATAATATCAAAATTCAAAAAAAGCTAGAATGGTATACATACTTTTAATGGCAATTTATCAACATATTATTTTATATATAAGGGTTCATTTTAAAAATTGTGAAGGGTTCTAAGCAAGAAAATGAATTATTTATCAATCACTTAGACAATTAGCAACAAAAAAAACGCCCCGAAATCAGGACGTTTTTTTATTGATTTTTATTGATGTACTAAATTTTTCATGTAGTTGCTTATTATTTCAAATTATAGCAATCTGCTTGCATCACTTTTACCCATGCCTTTACAAAATCGTGTACAAATTTTTCTTTGTTGTCGTCTTGCGCGTAAACCTCTGCGTATGCACGTAGTATGGAGTTTGAGCCAAATACTAAATCCACTCGTGTTGCAGTCCATTTTACCGTTTTGGTTTTACGATCTACTATATTGTACAGATTATTAGCAATAGGTTCCCAAGTATAATTCATATCGGTAAGGTTAGTGAAAAAGTCGTTACTTAATACACCTTCTCTGTCTGTGAATACACCATGCTTGCTTCCTCCGTGATTTGTTCCTAATACACGCATACCGCCAATCAAGACAGTCATTTCTGGGGCAGTTAGTCCCATCAATTGTGTTCTGTCTAAAAGAAGTTCTTCTGGCTTTGCATCATATGCCTTTTTCATCCAGTTTCTATATCCGTCATGAATAGGTTCTAATACTTCAAACGATTCAATGTCCGTCATTTCAGCACTTGCATCGCCACGACCTTGTAAAAAAGGCACTTGTACAGCAACACCTACTTGATTTGCTGCTTTTTCCACTGCTGCACTACCGCCTAACACTATCAAATCAGCCATGCTAATTTTTTGGGAAAAACTTGCTTGAATTTCGGTAAGCTTATGCAAGACTTTTTGCAATCTTTCTGGTTCATTTCCAATCCAATCTTTTTGAGGGGCAAGTCTAATTCTTGCACCGTTAGCACCACCTCTAAAATCGGAGCAACGGAATGTTCTTGCACTGTCCCAAGCTGTATTGATGAGCTCTGCACTTGTCAACCCACTATTCATTATTTTTTCTTTCAACTCTTCAATTTCAGCATCTGACCATTTGTAATCTACTGTTGGAATTGGGTCTTGCCAAATCAAATCTTCTTGTGGAACATCTGCACCAAGGTAACGACTTTTAGGTCCGAGGTCGCGATGTGTAAGTTTGAACCATGCTCTTGCAAATACCTCTTCAAAATAGCTTGGATTATTATAAAAATTTTCTGCAATTTTTCTGTATGCTGGATCCATTTTTAGCGCCATGTCAGCATCTGTCATAATTGGGTTTCTGCGAACATTAGGGATATGCGCATCAAAAGGTTTGTCTTCTTCTTTCATATCGATTGGCTCGTACTGCCAAGCACCTGCTGGACTCTTTTTCGATTCCCATTCATGATGTAAAAGAAGATGGAAATAGGTGTGATTCCATTTGTTTGGTGTGGATGTCCAAGCGCCTTCTAGTCCACTGGTGACTGTATCTTCTGCGTTTCCTTTTCCTATTGGATTTATCCAGCCAAAACCTTGTTCATGTAAGTCGCCTCCCTCAGGGTTAGGACCTAATTTTGAAGCATCGCCATTTCCGTGAGCCTTACCTACTGTATGTCCACCAGCAGTTAATGCTACAGTTTCTTCATCATTCATTGCCATGCGTTTAAATGTAGTACGAACATCATTAGCCGTTTTCAAAGGATCTGGATTTCCATCTACACCTTCTGGATTTACATAGATTAATCCCATTTGAACGGCGGCTAATGGATTTTCAAGAGACTCACTGCTAGCATCTGCGTATCGAGATTTTCCAAGCCATTCTTTTTCGGAGCCCCAGTTGATGTCTTTTTCTGGGTGCCAAATATCTTCACGTCCACCAGCAAATCCGAAGGTTTTAAAACCCATTGATTCGTAAGCCATATTACCACCTAAAATGAATAAATCGGCCCATGAAATTTTGTTGCCATATTTTTTCTTAATTGGCCATAATAGTCTGCGTGCTTTATCCAAATTGGCATTGTCTGGCCAACTATTGAGTGGTGCAAATCGTTGATTGCCTGTATTGCTTCCACCTCGTCCGTCGGCTACACGATAAGTGCCAGCTGCATGCCAAGCCATTCTTATCATTAACCCACCATAGTGCCCCCAATCGGCAGGCCACCATTCTTGGCTTTCTGTCATCAATTTTTTTAAGTCATTTTTCAATGCTTCCAAATCGAGTTTCATGAACTCTTCTTTATAATTGAAATTTGCGCCAAGCGGGTTTGTTTTTACATCTTGTTGGTGTAAAATATCTAAGTTGAGTGATTTCGGCCACCAGTCAGTTACTGATTTATTTGTCACGGTGTTCGCGCCATGCATCACGGGGCATTTTCCTGTTTTCATATTATCCATTGTCTGTATTAATTAAGTTGCAAAATTAGTCTTTGTTGTCCGGTTCAAAACCATACAAATAAAAAAAATATAAAATTAACTAAGCTTTATTTTCTGGGAATAATAAAAAGTAAATATATCCAACATTCTACTTGGCTAAGGCAGGTCATTCATTCGATGCTCTATTGCTTTAGTTACATGTTGGTGGTAGTTTATTCTCTAAAACTGCAGTTTATAAACTACGTTCGGAAAAAATCCAAGTTGATATGTAGTATTAATACTTTGGTTTCTATCGTCGTATGTTTGTGAAAATACATTTTTGTGGTTTGTCACGTTTTGTAAATCTAATGAAAAAGTATGGGCTATTTTTCTTTTACTACTGTTCATGCTGAATCCTACTTTAATGTCTAAACGATAATAATTTTCATAATATTTAGAATAAGCATTTGTAGAAAGTTGCTCGTGCCCAATTGTATTCGACGACGTTAAGTCAATTGGTGTGAAAGCTCTTCCACCAGCATTTGTGAATTTTAAATCAGTAGAAAATTTGTTTCTTTTTGAACTACCTATCTTCCATTCTTTACCCGCCAATAAATTAAAAACGTATCGGCCATTGAAGGCTGTGTTTCTTTCTACATCATCACTTGCTGTGTATTTAGAGCTATAAATCGATGATGTAAATAAGCCATAATATCCTTTGCTAAAGAATTTCTCTACAGTCAATTCAACGCCATAATTTTTTCCGGTTCCTGCATTTGTTAAACTATCTTGTAAATCTGTTTTAAATGTCGAACCAGTATTAAGCATAGAATAATTGCTTGAAAAAGTATTTACCGGGACATTATAAATGGACTGATAGTAAATTTCAGTTTTTATTCGCCAGTCATTAAAAGGTTGAATATTGTAACCCAAAACAAAATGATGACTTCCGGTAAAATTTAAGTTTTTGTTGTTATAAGTATTATTTCCATTAGCATCTGTTCTTTGTAAAAAATACACATTAATAGGTTGCATTTGAGAATGTAAGCCATAACCAAAATTGAAACTACTTTTATTTGTTGTATTGTAAATCATGCCAATTCTTGGTTCTATGGAAGTAGAATTATTTAGAAAAAAGAGCTGAGTATGCACACCGGCGTTTAAAGTAAGTTTATCGGATACATGGTATTTTACATGAGCAAAAGCTTGTGCTAGATTGGTGGTGCTATTATAATCCCATATTTGAATATAATTGTCATTTATTCTATTTTTAGTTTTATAAAATAAATTTATACCAATAATTTCATCTTGAATTCCAGCTTTGAAAAACAATCTAGAATTAATTTTAGAATTAAAAGTGCTACTAATATTATAGCTAGTTTTAGCTACATTATTTACCTCATTTATAAAAACAGAATCTGTAGGTCTATCGGTGGAAAATCCTGTTTGGTCAGTGCTGGAATAATTTATCCCAATGGTGGAACTAATAAAAGATCTTTTACTAATCTGTTTAAAATGGTTAAAACCGAGTATGCCAATTTTGCTCGCAAAATCTACTTTATTTCCATTGCCATATAAAGTATTAGAATTACCTCCACCAATGTTTATTGTACTGTTAGCATAGATTCCAAACATAGAGAACTTTCCAAATTTCGTATTTCCGCTATTTAATTTAAAAGATAAATCTTGATAGGAAGGTGTTGCCGTAGTACCAATATTGACTCCTAATTTTTGTGCTACACCTGCCAGTGCATAACGATAACCAACCAAATAGGAAGCGTCACTTTTTTTGCTAAAAGGTCCTTCTGTAGTGGCTTCTAAACCAGTTATCACACCTACTTGAACTGTAGTTTCTCTTTTTTTATTATTTCCATTTCTAAAACCTAAATCAAAAACACCTGCCGTTGCATTACCATATTCGGCGGGAAAAGCGGATGTAAAAAAATCTGAACTTTTCAATAAGTTGGTGTTTAATGCGCTTACTGCACCGCCAGTTGTTCCTACAGAAGCAAAATGATTTGGATTGGTAACATTCATTCCATCAATTCGCCAAAGTACACCAACTGGAGAATTTCCACGAATAACAATATCATTTCGACTGTCATCCGGTGCGCTAACTCCGGCAAAATTTGCTGCCAAACGAGCTGGGTCACTTCTGCCACCTGCATATCGATTTACTTCTTCCATCGAAAAAGTTCTCGCACTCACACTTGCCAATTTATTAATTGTACTTCCTTTATTGCTGGCTTTAATAACAACTTCTCCCAATTTTTTAAATGCTTCTTCCATTGCTATTTCTAAAATAACTTCTTTACCAGAAGTGACTACTACATTTGGAATAGTTAAACTTTTATAACCAAAATAAGATATGGTTAAATCGTATCTATCTGGCGGAATATTGCTAATTGTATATTTTCCAAGTGAGTCTGTTTTTGTTCCTTTTTGTAATGAACTAATTTGAACAGTTGCACCTATTAATGGTGTTTGCGAAAGTTTGTCGGTAACTATACCACGAATATTTTGTGTATTATTTTGATTAAAAGCGATAGAAGGAATTATGGCTAAAAGAAGGAAAAATCTGATTAACAATTTCATGTAAAAAGTTTAAGAAAGGCATAATTGCTTTCCGGCTTACTTTAGACGATTGTTTTTTATTTATCCTTTGTTGTATCTATTAAATTTACATTGATTAAAAATCGATTGTAGGCTCAGTATTTCATTAATGCAATACTTCCATATTCAATGAAATTGGCATAATAAAGTACTTACTAGTCGTTTTAGCATAATTTGTTGATATGTTCATCAACTAGATTCTTACATTTCAAAAAAGGGTTGCCACAAAATAATTTTTATATCGAGAATGTATATGTTGTCTATATGAATTGGAATTTCAAAATGGAATCAAAAAAGAGTATAGATATAAAGAAACCATACGATTTCGCCGAATCACTTAGAGTTCTGTGGCCTTAGGGATTTTAATTCCCTACAACTTAATATTATACCGCTTATTATTTATTTCTACGGTAGCGTCATTTTCACAAGTGCCTTCGCCAAAATTAAGCATTCGTAATGCTTTGCCTTGTGGTTGTATTTCTACTTTTCCACGATTAATATATCTGCAAGAAACTTCTTTAATTATTGGTTCTGTGATATTGGCTGCGAAATAAATTTTATTGGTATTTCGGCCAGTACTTTTTCCAGTTATTTCATACACATCATCTAACCACATTGGCGTGTCTTCACCTACAGTCCAAGTTCTTAGCTCGTTTGCATTCCAATACAAAGTATCCAGAATTGCACCTTTTAATATTTTGCCATTTGTGGTCAAACTGTATTCCGATTGATTAAAAACATTCATTCCTTTTTTTGTTACATCGCAAGTTCCCATAATCAAGTTGTCATTGACATAGTATTTATCGAAAGAAATATTGATGATAGAACCAGTAGAATTATAAACCCCTGTATAAGAAACTAAAATTTTTCCTTTTCTATTTCTACCATCATTACACATACAATTTACGGTATCAAAATCAATAACAATGCTACCTGGATTATGGGTGATAGTAGCGCAATATCCACTTGTTTTATAATTGGAAAGAGTCTCTCCAGTTAGTTTTGTAGCCGCATCATCGGCTATGCTTAATGCATCATGATATACAAATTCACTCAATGCTTCATCTTCCGCCATGCTAGTGTCTGTATCCCTTTCGCGGACACAAGAACTAAAGCCAATAAGAATAACCAAAACTAAGGTGAAAAATTGCAAGCCGTTTTTTATTTGTTTCATGTTACGTGGTTCTTTTTTACAAAAGCGAATAAAAGTAATATAAATGCTTAACATGACACATTTTTATACAAAAAAAATTTAAGGGGATGGAGGTGGTTTGGTTTGTAGCAAGCTTCACAGGTCTTATCTACTTTCAGCATAATATAGTAAAAATGCTTATTCAGTAAGTGTTTTAATGAAATGAATTACCATAAATGAAGATTTGAAAGTGTGGTATAAAATAAAAATGACTGCTTACGGAAAATGTGTAAACAGTCATGTATATTGGAGGTAATCTTAATTTAATGTAATCGTATGCGTGACGCCGTTGATGAGAACAGTGGCAGTATTATCACAATTACCATTACCAAAATCGATGGTGCGTAATGGTTTGCCCGATGGTTGTAACTCTACTTTACCTGCACTGATCCAATTGCAACTTAATTCTTTGACCAAGGCTTGTGTAATATTTATGGTGTATGCAATGCCATTCGCTCTTTGTCCACTGCCACTTCCAGTAATTTCGTATACATCATCGGTCCAAGTTGGTGTAGATTCGCCTTGTGCCCAAGTACGTACTCGATTGGAAGTCCAAATAACACTGTCACCAGTATTTGCTCTTACTATCAGGCCATTTACAGCGATATTGAAATAACTATGGTTGGCGGTATTATGTCCCATATTGGTAACTGATTTGGTACCCATCACCTGATTATCATTCACATAAAAATTATTAAAAGTGATAGTATGAACAGAACCTGAGTCGCGATAATGCCCTGTATAACTAATTAAAATTTGACCTCTACGGTTTCTGCCGTCGCTACACAAACAGTTTGTAGTTCCAAAGTCAACAGTAATAGTCCGTGGGTTCGATAGGGTATCTTTGGTAACTGTTGCGCATGCACTGGATGTTTTATAACTGCCCAAATTGTCGCCGTTGTTCTTATCAGAGGCATCATCGGCAATATTTCCAGCGTCGTTGTACACAAACTCACCGAGTGCATTATCGCTTGCCATTTCGGTGTCGGCGTCATTAGCGCTTGTGTTTCTCACTTTTGAGCAAGAAGTGAAAAATACTATACAAGTCAATGCTATCAGCACTCCTGTACGTTTTAAATTGGTGTATTTCATATTTTAAATTTTTTAGGCGCCTATGACGGTATGTTTATTTTAAAGTTTAATTTGCAGTTAAATTATAAAAAAAAGAATTTGATACTATATAAATTTGTAGTTTTAAATTTTATAGGATTCCAGCGAGTAAATATACATGAAAAAGAGAGTAGCCATTTATGGCAGTACAGGTTCTATTGGCACACAAGCATTAGAAGTTATCAAAGAACAATCAGACATATTTCAATTAGAAGTATTGACAGCCCACAGCAACGCAGATTTGTTGATTGCACAGGCAAAAGAATTTAAACCAAATATTGTAGTCATCAGCGATGAGACTAAATACCAAAAAGTGAATGAGGCTTTATCGCCATTGCATATCAAAGTGTATGCGGGTGAAAAGTCATTGATAGAAATTGCAGGAAGCGATACCTACGATGTGCTACTAGCCGCAATTGTAGGCTTTGCGGGACTATCTTCTACTATGGCTGCTATAGAAAATGGCAAAACAGTTGCCTTAGCCAATAAAGAAACTTTAGTGGTTGCTGGCGATTTAGTGACTTCCATGGTAGCTCAAAAAGGCGCGAAATTATTACCAGTAGATAGTGAACATTCAGCGATATTTCAATGTTTATTGGGTGAACAAAATAACCAAATTGAAAAAGTAATTCTTACTGCATCTGGCGGTCCATTTTTAGGTAAGAAAACTAATTTCTTGATCAATGTAAAAAAAGACCATGCCTTACAACACCCGAATTGGAGCATGGGTGAGAAAATTACTATAGACTCTGCAAGCCTCATGAATAAAGGCTTGGAGATGATAGAAGCAAAGTGGTTGTTTGGTTTGCGCAATGAACAAATAGAAGTGATCGTACATCCGCAATCCATTGTGCATTCAATGGTACAGTTTGTAGATGGAAGTTTGAAAGCACAAATGGGACTACCCGATATGAAGCTTCCTATTCAATATGCACTTGCTTATCCAGGTCGTGTAGCCAATACGCACAAACGTGTAGAATTTAAAAATTATCCGTCCCTCACATTTGAAGTGGCAGATTTCAAAACATTCCGTAATCTTGCACTCGCAAAAGAAGCCATGATCAAAGGTGGAAATATGCCTTGTGTATTGAATGCAGCAAATGAAATAGTTGTTGAAGCTTTCCTTAAAAATAAAATGGGCTTCTTAGAAATGAGTGATGTGATTGAAGCTTGTTTAGAAAAAATTAGTTTCATCGCAAAACCAAGCTTGCACGATTACATGGAGTGTAATACGGAATCCAGAAATTTGGCTACCTCATTAATTAAAAAATAGAAAAGAATACATGCATTTATTAGCTATTGATTGGGCTTTAGTTGGCACAAAAGTCGGGCAACTCATTTTATCATTAAGCATACTCGTTATCCTTCATGAATTTGGTCACTTTATTACAGCACGTTGGTTTGGTTGTCGTGTCGAAAAATTTTATTTATTCTTTGATCCTTGGTTTTCCCTTTTCAAAAAGAAAGTAGGTGATACCGAATATGGCGTTGGTTGGTTGCCACTGGGTGGATATGTAAAAATATCGGGCATGATTGATGAAAGCATGGACAAAGAAGCCATGGCATTACCCCCTAAAGAATGGGAGTTTCGCAGTAAGCCAGCTTGGCAAAGATTAATTATTATGTTGGGTGGTATTATTATGAATGTTATCGTTGCAATCGTTATTTATTCCTTCGTTCTTTTAAAATGGGGATCCGATTCTATACCGATGTCTTCTGTAAAAAATGGCGTTTATTTTCAAGATAGTTTATATAGCAGAATCGGTTTCGTGAATGGCGATAAAATTCTTTCTGTTGATGGTAATATTATAGAGTCATTAGATGAAGCACCACTAAAAATATTCATGGGCAAATCGGCTGTGGTCGATAGAAACGGTTCTCAAATCACGCTCAAATTTCCAGAAAGTTTATTAGGTACATTGGTAGAAAATAAACGAAAAGGAACTAATCTATTATTGCCTAGAATGCCTGCTATTGTTGGTTCTTACGATGGTATCAACGAGAAATCACCTTCACAAGAAGCAGGTGTAAAAGAGGGAGATGAAATAGTAACGGTCAATGGAATACCGGTAAGCTTTTATGATGAAATAAGACCAATATTAGTCAACAGTCCTCGCGACTCTGCAACGCTTTTGATTAATAGACAAGGCAATCAAGTTTTAATATCTTCTGCATTAACAGCAGAGAAAAAACTTGGACTTCCTTTCATTACGGATTTTAAAAAAATGGAGGCTTTAGGCATTTGTAAAAACATACACAAAGACTATTCCTTTGTGGAATGTTTCCCAGCAGGTATAGCCTTGTCGCAAAGAAAATTGATAGACTATATCGGACAATTTAAAAAAATAGTACAACCCAAAACTGGCGCTTATAAAGGATTGAGTGGATTCAAAGGAATAGCCAATGCATTTCCTAGTACTTGGGATGCGCACGACTTTTGGAGCATGACCGCATTGCTTTCTTTAATTTTAGCATTCATGAATTTATTACCTATTCCAGCACTTGACGGTGGACATGTTATGTTTACATTATATGAAATGATTACTCGTCGCAAACCGAATGAGAAATTCATGGAGTACGCACAAATGGCAGGCATGATATTTCTTTTGTTGTTGATGTTATATGCCAATGGTAATGATTGGTTTGGTTGGGGGAAATAGCCGAGGGGTGACATAGTAAAGAATAAAGCTAAGTTCTATTTTTGAAAAAGTAAACTATAGAAATTGGTAAATTCTGACTTTAATATAGAAATAATAGACCTTCATTGGCTAAAAAATGAAGATGACCCAACAGACCTATGTGCGCATGGACATCTATATTTGAAAATAGGTACTCAAATCATTTCTGAGTACGAAACAGGTGACTGGACATTAAGTTCTACCGCATTATCCTTTCTAAGGACAATTGAAAATAATTATGTGAAAGATGAATATTCAAATCAACTTTTACCATGCTGTGGTTATTTCTTCATTGCAAGTGAAGATCAAAAAACGGTTATTATTCAAGGGTGTAATATTGGAATTGATTGGAAAATCATTCATCAAGACAACAACACGATAAAACATATTTTTGATAATGGTTATGAAGTAATTATAGATAAAGAAAAATATAAGAAAAAAGTCATAGGCTTTGCAGACAAAATAGAACAGTTTTTTAATGATAGCCAAACAAAAATTATTCCTTCAGATGATTTTGACAGAAGAGGCTATTTAGCATTTTGGAAGGAATGGAGAGATTTGCGTGATAGATGGAAATAAATTGGCACATAATATTTAGCAATTCTACTATCAGGCGCTTAGTACTTTTTCAATCTCCTTTTCTTTCATCATCTTTTAGATCTCCATCCAAACTGAATTCTTCTAGACTCCTCAAGAAAGTTGCATGCAGTCCATTACCTGAAAGCTTTCCAGACAAATCCAATTTTAGGAAATTATTGAATTTGAATAAATTACTACTTACATTTGAATTCAAATAATAGCTATGACAACAATTGATATTAAAGAGCAATTAATAAGTAAAATTCAAGTGACTGATGATAAGGAAATATTATCAGGCGTATTGGAGCTATTAGAATTTGAGTTGAACAACATGGACACTTATACGCTTACTGATTCACAAAAGCAATCTATTGCTTTATCCAAGAAGCAAATAAAAGAGGGACTTGTGTACTCCGAGGAAGAAGCCGATAAATTAACTGACCAATGGCTAAACGAATAGAGTGGACTGATAATGCGCTAAGAGAAAAAGTAGAGATATTAAAGTATTGGAAAAAAAGAAATAAATCAGAAGATTATAGTAAGAAGCTTAATGGTCTCTTCAAAAATGCAGTAAGAACAATTCAAAAGCATGCAGCGTTAGGCAGGCCAACAGAAGACCCCGAAGTAAAAAATATCTTAGCTCGAGATTATCTAATATATTTTACTGAAACAGATACATGTATTACTGTTGTGCATATACTGGATGGAAGGCGAAATCCAGATAGGTGAAAATTTAGACCTAACAAATAAGCGCGAGGTAACAAGACGCAATTGTGCAATAGCGGTCAATTAGTTTTTTCAATCCTCTTTTCTTTCTTAATCTTTTGGTTCTCAAACCAAATTGAGTACTACTAAATTCTTTGCCTGACTTATTGCCAAATCCATTTTAATAAAATCAAAAATCCCCCTACCTCGGAATCTCAATACCCTTAATAATTTCGTGTATCAAATCTTCTGTAGTCGTACCATCCATTTCTTTTTCTGCAGATAAAGAAATACGATGCCTTAATGCTGGAATAGCTACATGGATAATATCTTCTGGGGTTACAAAGTCTCTATTGCGCAATGCTGCCAAAGCTTTAGATGTATTGAGTATCGCAATGGATGCACGCGGTGAAGCACCTAGGAGTAAACCATTATGCGATCTAGTTTGATGTACAATTTCGGCGATATATTCCAACAGTTTATCTTCAATATTTATTTGTGAAACCAGCGAACGTAAATGATTTAGTTCTTGCACATCCATCACCTTCTTCACTTGATCTATCATGGTATGCATGCTATAATGATGTAAATGTCGACGCAGAATATCCACTTCTTGTTCCAAAGATGGATAATCTACAATTAACTTAAAAGTAAACCGATCTAATTGCGCTTCGGGCAATTGGTAAGTGCCTTCATGTTCTACTGGATTTTGTGTTGCAATGACCATGAATGGTGGCGTCATTACATAGCTTTGACCATCAACAGTTATAGTGCGTTCTTCCATCACCTCGAATAATGCAGCTTGCGTTTTAGCTGGCGCTCTGTTGATCTCATCTATCAAAACGATATTACTAAAAATAGGTCCTTTCTTAAATTCAAATTCAATCGTCTTTGGATTAAATACATTGGTTCCCATTACATCACTCGGCATCAAATCGGGCGTAAATTGGATACGCGAAAAATCTACATCTATCGTCTTCGCAATGAGTTTTGCGATGAGGGTTTTGGCAATGCCTGGCACACCTTCTAGCAAAATATGTCCGTTCGATAAAATAGCGACCAGCATCATTTCTATCGTATCTTTTTGACCAACGAGTACATTGCCAATTTGCATTTTTAATTCATATACTTTAGCATGTATCGATTGAATATCTATTCTATTTTCAAAAGGGATGCTTGCATCTTGTTCCATATTACATGTATTTTTTTAATTGTTTATAAAGCAATGAAATATCCGTTGTACTTAGCTTTGTAGCGGCACGAATATAATTCAAATAAGAAATAAACGCGTGAATGTCTGTAGACGTATGATTTGTCTTTTGCGCCAATGCTTTTTCAAATTCTTCATCCAATTGTTTGGTCTTGATACCATATTTACTTCTTATATTTTCTAAATAATAGGTAATCATTTTTTCAGCCAAATTGCTGTGGTCACTTTTATTGAAATAAAGTAAGCCAACGGTTTCAGTAAAATCTAAAGATGAATTATGTAATGGCGGAATAATAGGAATAAATTTTTGTCTGCGTTTACTTTCAAAAACAGTATAAAAAAGTAACAACACGATAAGCAACATGAACGCATACAACAAGGGTGGTGAATGCCATAAAAATCCAAAATCACTTTCATCTTTTTCATCTGCTTTTCTTTCAATCATACTATACCAAGTAATGGAGCTTGGATATTTGGTAAAGCAAGACATGAGTTGTTCATAATACATTCGATTACTTTCTTGCAGCAGAAAATAATTCGTCATGCAAATTGGATTTCTGTTTATAATCCACAAGCCACCTTCTGGCTGTATCGCCAACATACTTGCATCTTGCGTTTCATCGCTATAACCTATCGCAATGGCATCCGAATTTACTTTCCCACTTGGTTGAAAATTATGCTGTATCGATAAGCCATGAAAAAAATACGCATATCGTTTGCCATTAAAAATAATGGATTGTTTTTGCTCTGCAATAGTATCCGTTTGACCTCCAAACAACGCTGGCATTCCAATATTAACTCTATTGTTTTTTGCATTAAAATAAGTTAAAATTGGTTCGCTATAATTCTCCGAAAAAATGCATAAGCCATTCCCCAATTTTATGAATTGGATAATTTGTTCTAGCTCCAAACTGTCCACTTCAAAATTTCGACAGACGACAAAAATGATATTTCCTTTTTGCGTCACAAGATTTTTTGATGTGTTTACTTTTTTAATTTGTTTCATCAAACCGTGTCCTGCAGCGATTTTCGATTCTGGAAATACATCTTGCAAATGATGATACGCAATATAACAACCGTAAGGATCTTTACTATTTCTATTTAAATTGACATGCCAATTCGTTTTCTTTTTTTGCGCACACGACATCAGCAAGCCAAAAGCAAATAAGACAAGGAATGGAAGTAGATATCTTTTCACGTTAGCTTAAATCTTGTATGAATTGATGATAGAATTGCTTCAGCTTGTTGTACATTTCTTCGTTCACCGTAAAATGCCCATACCATATATAATCGAAATAGGTCGTCAATTGCATGAATGATTTTTCGTATTTTGTTTCGCGAAGTTCTGCAACATATTCCCAATTTGTTTTTTCTATTTCGTAAGAAATAATATTTTTATCATTCAAGCTTCGCAAGGTTTGTAAATATAAAATTTGAATGGCCGTTCTGTAATCTGGTATAGCTTCCGCTTCTTGTACTGCTTTTTCCCAAGCTGAAAATTGGGTTACATTTTCCCATCTAATATTTTCTACTTCGGTTTTCTTTTTTCTGCGCGAACGGAAATAATTGAATTCGCTGTTGGTAAAAATATAATAGAGAATAAATAGAAGAATGAAACCAACTATGCCAAACAACAATACTTTAAAAACCGTGGCATTAAAGACAGTTTGTAAAAAATCAAAACGTGGTGGTTCGAATGGTTTATTTTTTTTGTCCTTTTTTTTCTCCTTCTCATGGGTGTAAACAAAGGAAGAATCTCGAAGTATATTTTCCCAATGTTCCTTTGTTATTTGACGCAATTCACTGGTGTCATTGGTATTTGTTTCTGTGCTTTTGCTTGCATTGTCATTGATTGGAATATTTTCTTCTTCTGTATTGGATGAATCTTTCATAACAGATATCGAGGTGTCAACAGAAGCATCATCATCGTGTTCGTAGATTTTTTTTTCCATTTGCGCAATACTATCCGCCGCCTGTGCAGAGCTTTGCAGGGGATGGTAAAGACCTATCATCAAAACGACATAAAAAATAATTTTTCTCATTTACGCATCTGGGAAAATTACTTTGCCTTTTTGGATTTGAATGCCAGATTTTTTTAGCAATATGGGATAAACAATAAAATACCAAATGATGATGGCTGCCGAAGCAACTAAAATAAGGATACTTAACCATACCGGCATTTCGGTGTGGCGAGTTACAAAGCCTTCAAAAAAAGCAGCCAATAAAAAGAAAGGGATAAGACCAAAAATAACTTTGACAGAATCTTTGGCACCAATTCGTAGAGATTCTATTCTTGAATAAGTGCCTGGAAATAAATAGGAATTGCCCAAAATAATTCCTGCAGTGCCGGCTATTACAATAGCGGATATTTCTAAAGTGCCGTGTATCCAAATGACGAGTACAGACTGCCAACCTAATCCTTTGGAAAAGAAATAATATTGAAAACAACCCAACATAATACCATTGCTAAACAACATATATAAAGTGCCTACACAAGCCAATATACCCATGACGAATGTCATTAAGGCCACGCGAATATTGTTCGCAGCGATATTCACAAACATGCCAAATTCATTGCCTTGTTTATACACGCCAAATGGATCTCCCTTTTGAATATTGTCTTCCGTCATGTCCACATAAGCATCACCCATAATGCTTCGTACCACGCTGCCATCATGCATGCTGCTGAATACACCTATCAAAACAGATAGAATAAAAAAGCACATGGTAAACAAATAAATACGATGGTACTTCGCAAAAAGTAAAGGTAATTCGTAACGCCAAAAAGTAATGAGTCTGCCGTATTGATGCTTTTCATTTTGGTACAAATAACCAAATTGTTTTGCGGCTAATCCATTGATATATCTTGTGGTTTTACTCTGCGGATAAAAGGTTTTGGCATAACTCAAATCGTCTATTAAATGAATGAAACGATCCGCTTGTTCATCCGGATTATCCGTCTCTTCTTGGTACTCCTTCCAACGATCAATATTGTTACTAATAAACTTCCCTTCTCGCATGAGGCACAATTTAATGTAGAAATATTTCTTATAATAGAATTTCTATTACTTTTACTGCATGTCGCTTTTGCAAGTCAATACCGCATTCAATATTAATCTTCAATTTGAAACCGCGCCATTTCATTATAGGCTCTTTGCTTGGTTGATTGATTTGGTCATTTTGATTCTCTTTTTGCGTATCATGTTTTACTTGTTGAATTATTCTTTTGATATTTCTAACGCAAGTCAATATGGACTTACGGAAATATTTGTATTCATCCCATTCTTGCTATATCATTTGCTTTGCGAATTATTTATTCACGGACAAAGTATCGGTAAATTAATTTTAGGGATCAAAGTTGTAAGCCTTACTGGGCGAAGCGCTTCGGCGAGTCAATCACTCTTGCGTTGGTTGATGCGCTTTTTGGATTTTGGCATTTTATGGGGATTTGTTTTTTTAGTTTCTGGGCAATTTGTACTAGGCACCATATTGGTTTTGGGTTGTATTACTTCCTTTATCTTATTTGTTTCTACAAAATATAACCAACGCATTGGTGATTTATTGGCGGAGACGACAGTTGTACGCAAAAAGTTACCGTATAAATTAAGTGATACTATATTTCAAGACTTGGATACCAAAGGTTATCGTGTTTTCTTCCCAGCTGTGATGCGGCTTTCGGATAAGGACATCAATATCATAGACAATGTGGTAAAAAATCACCAGAAGGCAAGTATAGAAGGCTATGTACAAACAGTCGCTTTCAAAATAAAATCGGTACTTAAAATCGAAACCGATATGCCCGACGAAATATTTTTGGAAACCTTATTGCGTGATTATAATTATTTGAGTAGGAAGTAGTGGTGTAGCATTAATTTTTTTGCAAAAAATACGCTACACCATTCTGTGTACTTTATTTTTTGCGTTCTAAAATTGCAATGAATTAATTTGGGCGGCACGCACGCTTTTCGTTCCAATCTTTTTGCCTCAGAGCAAGCAAAAAGGATTTTCACTGCAATCGTTGCCGCAATACAACTTCTGCTAAAGACTAGCTTTCTGCATGCGTTTTTAATTGCTTTATCTATCAGTTGGCATCTCGCCAACGGAAATGAGCATATTGATAGGACATCAACCAATAGGAAATATTTGCTCGTATAGGCTGAAATAGCAAGCATATTGCGTCTAAACTCCCTTCCCGAAATTGCTCTGTGCTTGCATTGTTGAAAAGTATATATTTGCACCCAATTCAAAAAAAAGATGGATAAAAATACACTAGCTGGATTTGGTTTATTGTTATTATTATTAGTAGGTTATATAGTTTATAACCAACAAGCTGAGGCTAAATTTCAAGCTACTAGAACAAAAGATTCAATAGAAAATGCCCGTTTACATCCTGTTGCTATTAAACAAGTAGATACCGCAAAACCTGTTGTAGCCAATGTTGCAGATACATCACTAGTTGTAAGAGCGGTGCCGGAACAAATTTCTGTTATCGAAAATGGAGATATTTCCATTTCGTTTACCAATCATGGCGCATTTGCAAAAAAAGCACAACTTCAAAAATTTAAAACCTTTGATGGCAAGCCTTTGCTATTATTTGATGGCAATAAAAATATCATGGATTATGGGTTTAAATCTGTTGCAGGAAGTATGGTGCATAGCAAAGATTTAGTGTTTACTCCGACCATTTCAGCCGATAAAAAATCCATATCATTCGCTTGTCCTGATATGACAATGACCTACACATTACCAGATAAAGGTTATATGTTGGCGATGTCGGTATTGCCAACAACAGCTGATAAGTCGCAAACTATTTCATTAGATTGGAAATCAGAATCCTTATTGACCGAGCATGATTTGACTAGTCAAAAGCAATTTACGCAAGTATGCTATAATCTAGCAAATGAAGGAATAGATAAATTTACGATTGATAAAAAACAGGATAAAGAGTTAAAGCAAAATATCAAATGGTTGAGTTTTAAACAACATTATTTCAATACTACTTTAATTCCAGATCAAGCATTTGTTCTTTCAGGAAAGATAAGCGCAGCGCCTTCTACAGAAGATACCGCAAAGCATACCTTATCTGATTTTAATGCTTCTTTGGTGATGCAATCACAAGACAAATTGAATTTTAGATTTTTCTTAGGACCTAATGATTACCGTTTACTCAAAACCTATAAGGCCGATTTAGAAGAATTAATTCCTTTATCTTATGGCATATTTGGCTTTGTAAAATACATCAATATCTGGTTGATATTACCGATATTTTATGGCTTGTCTAAATTCATCAGCAGCTTCGGTTTGGTGATTTTATTTTTGACATTCATCATTCGTTTGTTGATGTCGCCATTCACGTATAAGAGTTATGTATCTAGTGCGAAAATGAAAGCACTTAAACCTGAATTGGATGAATTGAAAGAGAAATTGGGTGATGACAAACAAGCGTATGGTGTAGAGCAAATGAAGCTGTATCGACAAGCCGGTGTGAATCCTTTAGGTGGTTGTTTGCCAGCATTATTGCAATTGCCTGTGTTCTTTGCCTTGTTGTCGTTTTTCCCACAATCCATCGAATTGCGCCAAGAAAAATTCCTTTGGGCTAAAGATTTATCTACCTATGATTCTATTTATAATTTGCCATTTACGATTCCTTTCTATGGCGATCATGTCAGTTTGTTTACCATAGGCTTTGTGGTTACCAGTTTATTATTGGCATTATACAGTATGAATATGGCATCTACTGATCAAAATAACCCGATGATGAAGTATATGCCGTTTATTATGCCGGTGATGTTCTTGGGTATCTTCAACAAATTGGCTGCATCTCTTACCTTTTATTATTTTGTATCCAATGCCATTACTTTAGGTTTACAATTTGTAATTCAAAAATGGATAATCGATCCAGATAAAATACATGCGCAAATACAAGCGAAAAAGAATGAGCCTGCCAAGGAAAATAAACTCATGAAACGCATGGCAGAAATGCAAGCACAGAATCAAGCGAAATTGAAGGCAGGGAAGAAGTAGGACAGAGAATACTTTATGAAAGACTCAGAATAGCACAAGTTTCTGTACTAACAAATGTCTCAAACTTGCGCTAGGTAAGGATTAGAACTACTAATATTGCATATGGTTGGAATGGTATGTTTCATGTTGCCGATTGACAACTAGACATTTACTTTTATTTAGCCACTTACAAATGCCCATTGCAGAATGAAGTGGGAATTATTAAAAGTCGATGTTATTTTGGAGCGGTGATCAGATGTTGTAAATGGAATCCTAAAAGACCAAAAGTGCAATAGTAAGCAGAAAAAAAATTACCTCTATTGCTAACGATTCGCAGAATTAAAATAGATGTTTTAGTTAAATATTTACCTTCCAGAAAAAACCACATTTAATCTTGCCCAACAGTATCTGAAGACGACATACCATCCGTCAATTGGGCGGTTGACATTTTGATGATTACTTTTGATTAATTAAAACTATAAAAACTAACTTTACCACTTAAAGGTGAAAAAATAAAGGAATATAATGGCTAAAACAGCAAAGATTGAACAGGAAGAACCGCTAGAGAAAAAACTCTGGAAATCTGCCGACAAGCTCCGTAAAAATATGGATGCTGCAGAGTACAAACACGTTGCTTTGGGTTTGATATTCCTGAAATATATATCAGACGCATTTGAAGAACAATTTCAGAAATTGGTGGCTCAAAAAAGTGACGGTGCAGACCCCGAAGACAAAAATGAATACTTGGCAGACAAAATATTTTTTGTTCCTGTTATGGCTCGTTGGACATACATACAAGGCAGAGCAACACAGCCGACCATTGGCAAAGACATTGACGATGCAATGGACGCAATTGAAAAAGACAATCCTTCTTTGCGTGGAGTTTTACCAAAAGTATTTGCACAAGAGAAATTAGATAAAGCCAGTTTGGGCGGACTTGTAAACCTTGTTGGTTCAGCAACTATAGGAACGAAAGAAGCACAAAGCAAAGATTTATTAGGACAAGTATTTGAGTTTTTCTTGGGCGAATTTGCTTTGGCAGAAGGCAAAAAAGGCGGACAGTTTTACACACCGCAAAGCGTTGTGAAATTATTGGTTGAAATGCTTGAACCTTATGAAGGACGAGTTTTTGACCCTTGTTGTGGTAGCGGTGGAATGTTCGTGCAAAGCGAAAAGTTCATTAATAAACATCAAGACTATTATAAGAAAAAAGGAAAAGCAACTTTAGGTTCCAACCCAACTGACCGCATTTCGATTTACGGACAAGAAAGCAACCAAACAACTTGGCGTTTGGCAAAAATGAATTTATCCATTCGGGGTATTGACAGCAGTAATGTGAAATGGAACAACGAAGGTTCTTTTTTAAATGATGCTCACAAAGATTTGAAAGCTGATTACATAATTGCCAACCCACCGTTTAACGACAGCGATTGGAGTGGCGAACTTTTGCGTGATGATGCAAGATGGAAAGTATTGGGCGAAAAACTAACACCACCAACAGGAAACGCAAACTATGCTTGGATACAACATTTCTTATATCATCTAGCACCAACAGGTCAAGCAGGTTTTGTTTTGTCTAAAGGTGCTTTGACTACAAACACAACAGGCGAAGGAGAAATTAGAAAAGCATTGGTTGAAAAAGGTTTGGTTGATTGCATTGTAAACCTGCCAACCAAACTGTTTTTAAATACTCAAATACCAGCTTGCTTATGGTTTCTATCACGAAACAAAACCAATGGAGGTTATAGAAAACGTGAAAATGAAATCCTATTTATTGATGCAAGAAATATGGGATTTTTAATAAACCGTAAAAACAGAGATTTAAGCGAAGAGGATATTGCATTGATTACAGGCACTTACCATAACTGGCGAAATCCAGACGGAAATTATGAAGATGTGGCGGGCTTTTGCAAAGTTGCCACTATTGAAGAAGTTGCAAAACTCAATTATGTATTAACCCCAGGCAGATATGTTGGTTTGGCTGATGAAGATGATGATTTTGATTTTGTAGAACGCTTTACTTCTTTGAAAACAGAATTAGAAAAACAAATTGCAGAAGAAACAGACCTAAATAAAAAGATTGCTGAAAATTTATCTAAAATAAAATTACCTATCAATGTCTAACGAAGATATACGCTGGATACAACGGTTTAATAATTACCGTAAAGCATTGGCAAGACTTGGCGAAGCCGTGGCTTTGGCTGAAGAAAGAGACCTTTCCGATTTGGAGCAACAAGGATTGATACAAGGCTTTGAATTTACTTTTGATTTGGCTTGGAAAACTTTGCAAGATTATTTGCGACACCACAAGCGACCAAACGACAATGGCGGCCCTAATGTAATTATTGAGCAAGCTTTGGCAGATGGCATTATTAAAGGTGATGAAGTGTGGAAAGCAATGAAAAAATCTCGTGACTTAACTTCTCACAGTTACGATGGCGAAACGGCAGACGATATTGCTGAAAATATTTTAGATGCTTACCACGGTTTGTTCATTCAATTAGAAAC
>CANJRV010000046.1 GCA_947476825.1 Bacteroidota bacterium
GTGTTCTTAATTTTCCTGTGTTCAATAGCGTAGTCGGAAAAACTAGGTGGAGAAGATGTCTTTTGCATATATAACATATATCAAAAATCACGCCAAACTCAATGATAGCAACACTTTCAGACAAAATTACCTTGCAACGGTCTTATTATAGGCAGTGCTTCTCCCGCCAGCCGCTTCTTTTATTAAAGCCTTTTTCTCAATCAAGTCTTGAATATCCCTCAATGCTGTATCCTGTGAACATTTTGTAAGCTTTGCCCATTTAGAAGAAGTGAGTTTCCCTTCAAAACCATCCAGCAATTTGTTGAGGATTAGTATTTGTCTATCATTGAGGTTTATTTTTGAAAACTTATCCCAGAATTTTGCTTTATCCAAAACTTTTACAAGTAGCATATCTGTCGAATCCAATGAACGGCTTAAACAAGATAAAAACCAATTCAGCCAATTTGTTATATCTAAAGTGTCCTTTTGAGAACTTTCCAGAATATCATAATAATCGTTTCGTTCTTTCTGAATTTGGGCAGACATGCTATAAAACCGTTGAGAACTTCCGTCAGCTCTCGCAAGTTGCATGTCGGCAATTGCTCTCGCTATCCTACCATTGCCATCTTCAAATGGATGAATTGTAATAAACCAGAAGTGAGAAATTGAAGCCTTTAAAACTGGATCAATTTTTATATCACTGTTGAACCAATCTAAAAATTGGTTCATTTCTTTTTTTACAGCAATGGCAGATGGGGCTTTGTAATGAATTTTCTCCCTTCCTATTGCCCCTGAAACAACTTGCATAGGGCCTTTACTATCATCCCGCCAATCTCCTACCTTAATTTTATATATTCCACTTCTTCCACTTGGAAATAAAGCCGAGTGCCAACCAAATATACGGTCTTCCGTTAGAGGATCATTGAAATTCTGCGTTGCATCCAACATCATTTCAACAACTCCATCAATATGCCTATCAGATGGAAAAAGCCTGCCAATCCCCATACCTAGCCTTCTGGCAATGGAAGAACGAACCTGTTCAGGATTTAATATCTCACCTTCAATTTCGCTTGTTTTTAAAATATTGATGGTAAGTGATTCTAACAAAGCTTCCGACCTTAGATCAAATCCAAGAGCTTCCATGTAACCTAAGAGTCTGCCTTGTTTGTGTCTTATGGCTGAAAGTAATGCAGTTATTTTCTCATCTTTCCAATGAAATTTCGGCCACTCCTTCTGCTGATAGATATATTTACTCATATTTCACATCCTTTGCGGAGATTATACCCCTTATTTACCGCAAAGTAAAGATTAATTACGCATATAATGCGGAGAATAATTGTCTTATTCTCCGCATTAATTATTGATACGCTAAATATAGCTCCATAGAATTTAAGAAAAAAACAAAACGAACCACCGCGAATCCAAAGCCTCATCAACATCCGTTTGAATGAAGTTGGACTGGTAAACTATTGTAGTTTTAATGGGGCTATGCCTGTATAGCTTTTGAAGAATTTGAACTCAAAATCTTGTATTCGCAAGGATGTGCAAGTTCGAGCCTGTTCTGGGCTCTAATTTGCAGTTGAAATTGAAATAGTAAAAAAAGCTAACAAGGTGATATGCATTTTCTAGCATCACAAGGCATCATAGCTCGTTCCGAGGTAAAAATATCTTCCTATTTTCAATCATCCTTTCGTGCTTCGTTTCTTCTCAGAAATCATTTTTATTTCATTCCATTTTTTCTTGCATAACTAGTGAAACACTTTCTAAAGAAGAGATAATTTTCTATTGCCTACATTTGCGCCACATGGGGCAACAAATTCAAGTTCAAAATACGTATCGTAATATTATACAACTGGCATTGCCTATCAGTATTGCCATACTTATACCCCAGTTGAACATGCTTACCAATACTGTATTTTTAGGCAATTACAAACCGAGTCACCATGACTTTTCTACACAAGATTTATTGGCCGCATCAGGTATTGCTGGTATATATTATCTCACCATTGTAATGGTAGGTTATGGATTAGTCTCCGGTATGTTGATGTTGATGAGTCGCAGAGCCGGAGAGAATGATGCTAAAGGTTTGGGTAAAATATTTTCGAATGGCATTATTCTTTGCTTGGCATTAAGTGCCATATTAATTGCCTTATCTTGGCTAATAGCGCCATGGATTTTTAGATTAGCCATTCATGAAAAAAGTATACAAACTGCCGCTATTTCTTTTATTCAAATTCGATGTTGGGGACTGCCTTTTATCATGCTTTGCCAGTTGAGCAATTCTTTCTTTTTAGCCACTTCTAATTCTAAAAAAATAATTATGGGCTCCGTGGTTCAAACGGTAGTGAATATTGCCATGGACTATGTATGCATATTTGGTGCAATGGGCGTCCCCGAGATGGGTTTGAACGGAACAGCATTCGCATCCGTCATATCTGAGATGGTATACTTTGTAGTGGTCTTCATCATTATTCATCGTACAAAAAATTTCAAACCCTATGCCATTGTTTATTTTAAAAACATAGACTTCTCATTAATGAAGGAAACGATTATCAAGTCTTCCCCATTAATCATTCAATATTTATTAAGTATTGGTGCTTGGGAAGTGTTCTTTATTTTTGTAGAACATTTGGGCAAAGCAGAATCAGCAGTATCCCAAATATTACGCAGTGTATTTAGTATAGTGGGCGTAGTAACTTGGGCTTTAGGCTCTACAAGCAATTCCATGGTAAGCAACTTAATCGGACAAGGCGAAGAGCAAAAAGTGATTCCATTAATCAAAAAAATTATTACCATTAGCCTAAGTATTTCCTTGATATTAGGCTTGCCAATCGTATTATTTCCGACTTATTTTCTGAGTCTATTGACCAATGATATTTCCTTAGTTGAAATGGGTAAAGTATCCTTACGCATTGTAGTATTTGCCACTTGGATGTTATCGGTTTCCACAATTTGCTTCAATGGTGTACTAGGCACTGGCAATACGCGTATCAATATGGTATTCGAATTTATTGCTATTATTTTATACATCACTTATATTAGTGTAGTAGTTGAATATTTGCATTTACCATTGCCATACGCCTGGTGTTCAGAGTTTGTGTATTGGCTATCTTTATTTATGATGAGTAGTTTGTATTTATATTCTGGTAGATGGAAAGCTTCCTTTCAAACGCAAATGGCAACTAAGTAAATTCTACTCCACATTTTCAATTAAGCTTTGGGCGGCAGACACGCTTTCCGTTACAATCTTTTTGCGGCTCTGCCGACAAAAAGGATTTCCACTTCAATCGTTGCCGCAATGCATCTACAATAGAGACCTTGAAGCTATTATTGGTTTTGTCACTCCCTTATTAATACCACTCATACAATAACTTAATACTTTAACTATAAATTGAATTCTTGAAGTAAGTGTTTACACTTACATTTGCGCGATGTATACAATTATCTCTGCTACCAATAGAATTGGAAGCGTCACACTTAAAGTTGCAAAGCAGTATCAGTCTATGTTTGCTGAACAAAGCACGCAAGTAAATTTACTATCCCTCGAGTCAATGACTTCATTGAAAAGAGACGATGTTTTTAATCAAATAGAAACAGATTTTCTAATCCCTACGGAGAAATTTATTTTTATCATGCCTGAGTATAATGGAAGTTTTCCCGGCATATTTAAATTGATGATGGACATAAGTGATATTACAACTTGTTGGAATCACAAAAAAGTAATGTTGGTAGGTGTATCATCAGGAAGAGCAGGAAATCTTAGGGGTATTGATATTATGACGAATATGTGCCATTATATGAAGATGAATGTCTTTCCGCAAAAATTACCATTGTCCTCTATTTCCAATGAAATACAAAATGATGTGCTTGTAAACCCCAAAACGATAGAAACTATACAAGCGCAAATAGCAGGTTTTATTAAATATTAATGATGTCAAAAATGTATTGGATGCGCTTACTTATTTTTATAATTATACTTGCTCTTATTGAATATTACGCCTTCATAGCTATACGCTTTGCAGTCAAGGAGGTACATAGCCCCTATAAGCAATTGCTCATCGGATTATATGTCGCATTGACATTGATTTGGTTTGGTTTATTATTTATGGTTCCCATGATGCGGCATGGCGATTTTGACAAAACACTTCGTAATGTGATCATTAGTTTTGCGCTTGGTTTTTTATTGACCAAATTAATTATTGCAGTCATTTTGTTGATTGACGATCTAAGAAGAGGCGGTTACTTTTTCGCGAGTTTATTTTCTGCAAAAGATGGTATATCTCCAGCAATCGAATCCGGAATGACTAGGTCAGATTTTATTGCGAAATGTGCTTTATTGTTTGGAGGTACTGTATTTGCTACCGTATTGTATGGCATGAGTAATAGATATAATTATCATGTCAAAAAAATAAAATTGTCTTATGATAATTTGCCATCATCATTTAAGGGTTTAAGAATAGTGCAAATTTCAGATATCCATTCTGGGAGTTTTAATGATACATTGGCTGTACAGAAAGGTATTGACATGATCTTAGAACAAAAACCAGATGTGATTTTTTTTACTGGAGATTTAGTAAATAATAAGAGCGAAGAAATGCAGGATTATATGTCCGTGTTTTCAAAACTAAATGCCCCTCTTGGTGTTTATTCTATTTTAGGAAATCATGATTATGGCGATTATGTAGAATGGCAAAGTGTGGAGGAGAAATTAAATAATTTAAACCAACTGAAAGATATTCATGCTAAAATGGGTTGGAGATTATTATTGAATGAACACGTCTTATTACAAAAAGAGGAAGAAACAATTGCTGTTATAGGTGTAGAAAATATTAGCTATAGAAACCGTTTTCATTCATATGGTGATTTAAAAAAAGCGTATGATGGTACGCAAAATCATGCTTTCAAAATATTATTGAGCCATGACCCTTCTCACTGGGATGGAGAAGTGAATTCGAAATACGCAGATATAGATTTAACTTTGAGTGGACATACCCATGGTGCACAATTTGGAATTGAAATACCAGGACTTAAATGGAGTCCCATACAATATATGTATAAGCAATGGGCTGGAGTTTATCAAAATGAGAAACAATATTTATATGTGAATAGAGGTTTTGGATTTCTAGGTTATCCAGGCCGTGTAGGTATTCTTCCAGAAATTACTGTTATTGATTTAGTGTAGTAGGAAGGGATTATCTCCTTTTTATAGTCTGAAAATATTTTCTCCAAACTACTTCTCCATGCAGAAGCTAAATTTTATTTGTACAATTATCATCTTACCTTTGAAATTAAAATATCTAGCCGATGAAAAGTATATTAATTGTCTGTATGATTTGTTTATTTTTTTCTACAATAGTTCAAAGTCAAGTTCCTCAAAAATTTAATTACCAGGGAATTGCTCGTGATGAAGTGGGAAACCCAATGGCAAAACAGAAATTGAATTTAAAATTGTCTGTTTTAGCAACTGAGGATGCCTCACAACCTGAATATGAAGAAACACAATTAGTAACCACGAATGAATTTGGCTTATATACCTTACAAATTGGTAATGGCACTCCTATAATTGGAGAAATGAAAAATGTTAAATGGGAAACCGGCAATAAATATATCAGAGTTGCCATTGACCCAACTGGGGGTATGCTTTTTAAGGTTATGGGCACTACCCAACTTTTGTCTGTCCCTTATGCTATTTATGCTGACAAATCTGGCACTTCTAATGAAAGCCTTACCAGCCACACCCGCACAGGTGCAGTAAATTCTAATGCAGCCCATGTGGCTGGCGATGCCAATTTTATCACAAAGTTTACGGCATTCAATACAATAGGGAAATCTTTATTGTACGATAATGGTTCAGCAATTGGCTTGGGCACTTTATCCCCTGTTGCTTCTGCAAAATTGCATATATATGATTCAACAATTGGAAACACCGAGTTAAGAATTCAACATACAAATCCTGCAGGAGGTGCTTCACGATTGTCTTTTTTCAATGACGCTAATACTAGTTTTACTGCCACTGCCAATTATGCTATTATGAATAAGTATGCAGAAAACATAGGTGGCATCGTTGGACCAGGTTATAAAATATCGAAATTATTTGGATTCAATAATAGTCAAGGAAGTTTACTCTTTTCATCAGGCGGAAACATTGGTTTTGGTTTCTATAATCAATCCAATTCTACAGTAAGTGTTCGTATACATATTGATAGCACAACTGGCAATGTTGGTATAGGTACTGTAACGCCTGCTTCGAAATTAGAAGTTGCCGGGCAAATAAAAATAGCAGGAGGTGGACCTGCTGTTGGAAAAGTATTGACGTCTGACGCTACCGGATTGGCATCATGGACTTATGTAACTGCTGGGCCAACCGGTCCACAAGGTCCAATTGGATTAACAGGTACGACTGGACCGACTGGACCGACTGGAGCTACAGGATCTCAAGGTTTGACAGGATTAACTGGAGCTACAGGATCTCAAGGTTTGACAGGATTAACTGGACCAACTGGAAATCAAGGTCCAACAGGTTTAACAGGTGCCACTGGACCAACTGGCGATCAAGGACCAATAGGTCTAACTGGAGCCACTGGCCCACAAGGACAAATTGGATTAGCAGGAGCTAATGGAATAAATGGCAGTTCCATTTTAAATGGATTAGCTGATCCTACTTTTGCAGATGGTAATGATGGCGATTTCTACTTAAACACAATAAGTGATCAATTATTCGGACCTAAGGTTTCTGGAACATGGGGAACAGGAATTTCTATCATTGGACCTATTGGGGCAACAGGATCAACTGGTGCAATCGGTGCCACTGGTGCCACTGGCGCAACAGGCGCAACAGGTGCGACTGGTGCTACGGGAACAACAGGTGCAACAGGAACAACAGGAACAACAGGTTCAATAGGTTCAACAGGTGCAACAGGTGCAACAGGCTCCAACGGAAAAACTGTATTAAACGGCACTATTAACCCTGTAGCTGGAAATGGTGTAGATGGTGATTTTTATATCAATAAAACAACAAATCAAATATTTGGCCCCAAAACTTCTGGGGTTTGGGGGAGCGGAACTTCCCTAATTGGACCAAACGGTGCAACGGGTGCGACTGGCGCAACTGGAACTGCGGGAGTTACAGGTGCTGCAGGTACAAATGGTAAAACTGTTTTAAACGGAACTGTGAATCCAGCTGCAGCAACTGGTTCTGATGGCGATTTTTATATTAATAAAACAACAAATCAAATATTTGGACCCAAAACAGCTGGTGCTTGGGGTACTGGGACTTCTTTAGTCGGTCCTACTGGAGCAACAGGTGCAGCAGGAATTGCTGGAACAAATGGAAAAACTGTTTTAAATGGTACCGTAAATCCAGCTGCCGCAACTGGTTCTGATGGCGATTTTTATATCAACAAAACAAGCAACCAAATATTCGGACCAAAGACAGCCGGAGCTTGGGGTAGTGGCACTTCATTGATAGGGCCAACTGGTTCAATAGGGTTAACTGGTCCTACTGGGGCTACAGGCTTATTAACAGCAGGAACTGCAATTGGAAATACAGCTTTTTGGAATGGTAGCTCTTGGGCTGTTAATAGTGCAACCATTTTCAATAATGGTTTGAATGTCGGTATCGGGACAAATGCACCAAGCGCCAAACTAGAAATAAATGGTCAAATAAAAATAACAGGCGGGACTCCAGGCATCAATAAGATTTTAACTTCAGACGCAAATGGACTTGCAAGTTGGCAATCGCCAGTGAGTAGCACAAGTGGAAACTTAAATCAAGCATATAATTTTGGTGGATATACTGGTGCAGGTCGAGTTATAAGTGCGGATAGTGGTGCCGTTAAAATTACCGGCAAAGACGGAATTTTAGTTTTAGGAACTTTAGGAAATGGTGCAAATGCAGAAATAAATGGTGCTGGAGTTAGAATGTTTTTTAATCCGAATAAAGCTGCATTCAGAGCCGGAGGAGTCAGCCTAAATAACTGGAATACAGATAGTATAGGACTCGTTTCCACTGCCTTTGGTTTTGATACTAAAGCAAAAGGAGATTACGCATTTGCGAGTGGATATAATTCTTTTGCTAATGGATTTGCTTCTACCGCAATGGGCGTTTTCACAATTGCCGACGGAGATAACGCAAGTGCTTTCGGAAATGCAAGTCAAGCTTCTGGATATAATGCAACAGCCATGGGAAATTTTACAACAGCGATAGGTGAGAACTCAACTACCATGGGAAGTAATAGTAATGCTGTTGGAAAAAATGCATTAGCATCTGGGGAACAAACCGTTGCATTTGCACAAAATTCAACTGCTTTAGGATCTTTTACATTGGCTTATGCAGCTAATTCCACAGCATTAGGTAATATGACTGAGGCATCGGGTATTCAATCCACCGCCATGGGTGATTCTACAACTTCTTCTGGTGAAAGTTCTACTGCAATGGGGAATGCAACTACTTCAGCTGGTTCCGCATCTGTGGCTATGGGAAATAATACAATCGCGAATGGTTTTGGTTCACTAGTTGTCGGAAATTATAATAATACAATTGTAGCAAATCCTGAAACGAGTATTCAACCTTCCACCCCATTATTTATTGTTGGCAATGGAAATGCTACTGTCAGAAACAATGCAATGGTTGTACGTAATGATGGGAACACCGGTCTTGGAACAAATACCCCATTGACAAAATTACACGTGAAAGGGGCTATAGCATTGGATAGTAGTTCAATAAATATTTTTATCGATAACCAGTATATTTCAGTTGGTAATAGAGGGTATCTAAAACTTAGCTCTGATAGCCCAACAGGATCTAGTCGTACTATTGTACTTAGTGATGGATTAGCAGTTGGTCAATTATTAATTATTGAATGTATAAGCCCAGCCAATGCAATTGAAGTGGCAGATAATACAACTACAAATAATACGAATATGCAATCAAGTAGAGTATTACAACAAAATGATTTAGTACAACTTATATGGAATGGGGTAGATTGGTTAGAAATGTATTTTGCAAATAATTAATGACAGAAACAACCAATAACACTTGTCTTACTTAACGTTATACAAATTACCATATTATTTTATATAGATTCCACTAACAAGTAATCTGTTTATCAAAATAATAAGAATAAAAAAAACATAAAGCCAAACATTTTGTTCATTTAATTCTTGCATGGATTTATAATTATTTGAAATGGAATAATTTTTTTGCAAAGCATTTTTATATGGAAATAAAATGGCAAACAAACTTACTACACAGGTGATTTGCCTTGGATAATTCGTATTAATTGGAAAAATTAATACGGCAGTAATAGCAATGCCTATAATACACGGAAACAAAATGATTGAATGTATAAAATGATGTCTTTCCGCATTATCTTCTACTATTTCTTTAGATCCCATTTCAACAAAATATTTCATCATACTATTAATAATAAAATATAAAATTATAGCTGCAATAATTGCAACTATATAGATCATCCATAATGGTAATTCTAAAAAGCCAGTGACATTTTTCGGAAATATTGGAGCCACCATTAAATACCCAAAGAAATCAATAAATCCAAAAAGGGACATATACAGATTGAAGAGGAATAAAATATTTCTTCTTTTTTGATTAAAACAAATATAATTAAATAAAATGCCGATGCCTAAACTGACAAATAAACCAGCTCCTTTAATAAAAATTATATATAATAGAGGTAATCCATTGGTAATGTTGGTAACATAATTATGATGAAGTGAAATCTGTTGAGCACCAACAAAAATGGATGAAAAAAATTGCCCAAGCTCATTTAGAGTCATCTCTAATATAGCCGCAATTACGAAAAGAATAGTTGAATTTACAATTATATTTTTTTGTCCTATTATCATTTTTCCTTTCTGTTTTATTTGCTAAGATTTGGTTTTATATCCTTACTTCAGTAATAATATAAAAATACACCGTGAAAATACACTGAACCATTTAATAAATGAAATAAACAATGATTGTGTTCATTTTCTGTTCTTTATTTTTTAATGAAATTGTCACTCAATAAAAAAAGTCCTATTTTTATCGAAATTTTTCCTTCTCCATGTCTCCATTAAAAATAGTTATTGCTGTTTTTTTATTGCTATCAAGCACCTCCGTTTTTGCACAAGAAATGACTGCTTCTTGAGGTGATGCCTCAGGTACTGGTGGCTCTGTTGCTTTTTCAGTTGGACAAATTATTTATACAGAAGCGCTTGGAACCAATGGTTCTGCAACCCAAGGAAATCAACAAGCTTATGAATTATTTAGTGTAAGTATTGCTCAAACAGACTTGCACATTTCACTTACTGTTTTCCCAAACCCGACTTCACATAATCTCACTTTGCAAATACAAGACTTGAACGAAAATGTATCCTATCAACTTACGGATGCCATGGGACATGTCGTAGATCAAAAAATGATGACCACAAAAACAACTGCTATCCCGATGGAAGAGTTTGGAGCAGCCACTTATTTTTTGAATATTATACAAAAAAATAAAACCATCAAAGCATATAAAATAATTAAAAATTAAGGAATGAAAAAAATAATTACCCTCGTTGCTCTATTATTATTTGTGCACAATGTATTTTCTCAAGCACCCCAAAAAATGAGCTATCAGGCAGTTATACGTAATTCCAGTAATGTTCTTGTTTCCAATACAACGGTTGGCATGCGAATTAGCATTTTACAAGGATCTGTATTTGGCTCCGCTGTATATGTAGAAACACAAACAAAAACCACTAATGACAATGGTTTGGTGAGTTTAGAAATAGGAAGCGGTACAATAGTATCTGGTATTTTCGCAAACATCAATTGGAGCACAGGCCCATATTTTATTAAAACAGAAACCGACCCGAATGGTGGGGTAAATTACAGCATCACTGGCACTACTGAATTAATGAGTGTACCTTATGCATTATTTGCTGCAAACAGTACAGTTGGTCCAACTGGACCAACTGGACCAACTGGTCCACAAGGAGCACAAGGTATACAAGGTCCTACTGGTCCGCAAGGGACTTTTCAAAATGGTGTTAATCCAGGTGACATGTATTATTGGGATGGTTCTACTTGGATATTAATACCCATTGGAACGCATGTCAAAATTTAACCGTGTGTAATGGAGTTCCTACTTGGGGGCCTTGCCCAATTTTAGTTCCAACTCTAACTACAAATGCAATCACCTCTATAACAAGTTCAACTGCCATTGGCGGTGGTAATATATCAAATGATGGTGGAGCATTAGTTACTGCCAGAGGAGTTTGTTATGGGACAAGTATAAATCCAACAACTGCAAATAATTTTACAGCAAATGGATCTAATATTGGTGGATTTACCAGTTCAATGATAGGACTAGTCGCAAATACTACTTATTACGTTCGCGCCTATGCCACCAATAGTGCAGGCACTGCTTATGGAAGCCAAGTTAGCTTTACAACAAATCCAATTTTTTTACCTACACTTACAACAGCCGGATTATCTGCTGTAAGTAATTCTTCTGCAAATTGTGGCGGAAATATTAGCAACGATGGAGGATCTCCAATAACTGCAAGAGGCGTTTGTTATAGTACTAGCTCAAATCCAACAATCGCAAATAACACCACTATTGACGGAAGTGGTATCGGAACTTATTCAAGCGCAATTCTTGGATTATTACCTAATACAACTTATTATGTTCGTGCTTATGCAACTAATAGCCTTGGTACAGCGTATGGCAACCAAGTTATTTTCACTACACAAGCTTTAGCAATAGGTCAAAACTATTTAGGTGGTGTTATTGCATATATTGATGGGTCTGGTTTGCATGGTCTAATTGCGGCCCCTTCTGACCAAAGTAATGGAATATTTTGGCATGCAAGTCCTTCTGGCATAACTGGAGCTACTGCCACAGCGCTAGGTACAGGAAATGCAAATACAAATGCTATTGTGGCCTCATATGGAACCGAAAATAATGCAGCATTTTTATGTAATAATTTAATATTAAACGGGTATAGCGACTGGTATTTACCAAGCAAAGATGAAATGACTTATTTATTTACAAATAGTAACGCGATTGGTGGTTTTACCACAAATTTTTATTGGACTTCTAGTGAAGTGAATGCTGGCTTAGCGATTTCTTTCGACTTTTTTAATGGTAACAATGGTAATTATAATAAAACAAATATTAATTATGTGAGAGCTGTTCGAACATTTTAAATCTATTTTTAGATTTTAATTTCAAACTTTTCAAGTTCTATTCTCAGTACTTTTGGTGTTATATTTAAACAACTAAAGCTGCTGCCCCCAATATAGCAGCGTTACCTTCATACAATAATGATGGCAACAACTTGACCTTATTTTTATAAATAGATAACATATTCTCTTCCATGTAAAATTGAGTTGGTTTAAAAATAAATTCTCCGGCTTTTGCAAGACCTCCAAACAATATTATAGCTTCAGGACTTGTGATTGCAACTGTATTAGCTAAGGTAAATCCAAGTATTTTTCCTGTATATTCAAATATAGCGATAGCTAGTTCATCCCCTTGAACAGCGGCTTCATGAATGTGTTTTGCCTCTATGTTTGAATACCTTCGTAACAAACTAGGCGTGGTAATACTACTTAAAAATTCAATAGCTGTTTTCACAATTCCAGTAGCAGAAGTATAGGTTTCCAAACACCCCTTCCGTCCACATCCGCACGCACGACCGTCTTGAATTGTTATAACATGACCTAGTTCGCCAGCTGCACCGTCGTGTCCATATAGAACTTGGCCGTTCACGACAAATCCGCTACCGACACCAGTGCCTAAAGTAACCATTATAAAATCTTTCATCCCTATTGCAGCTCCATACTTCATTTCACCCATAGCTGCGGCATTCGCATCATTTGTAATTATTGTAGGGATCGAAAATTTATGTTCAAATAATTTAGCTAATGGAATTATACCTTTCCATTCTAAATTTGGTGCAAATTCAATATTTCCTGTATAATAATTGCCATTAGGTGCACCAACACCTATCCCCTTTATTTGTTCAAATAATGAAGACGATTTCTTATCAGAAATTGCGTAATATAATTCATCAATAAATGCATCTATACTTACATGCCCTTTTGTTGCTATACTACCATGATACAGAATTTCTCCATTTTGTGTCACAATGCCATACGCAGTATTGGTACCCCCAATATCAATGCCCAGCGCTAGTGTTTTTGTCATAATCAATTCCTTGTTTTTGTAAAATACGCTTTACTAGAAAAGCAAATAAAGCCAAATAGGTAAAACAAATAACAGTAATCCAATAAGAAGTATGAATGCCAAATCCAACTTGAGTATTTCCACTTTGTAATAAATCTGCAAGTTTACCTTGTATTGGCGGTATTATACCACCACCCAAAATCATCATTATCAAAAAGCCAGAACCCTGGGTAGTATATTTTCCCAACCCAGCCGTCGCCAATGAAAATATACATGGCCACATTACACTACAAAAAAGTCCTCCACTCAAGAAAGAATAGGTTGCAATTTTACCTTCAGTAAAAATACCAACTAGCATAGCTAATACGCCAAGAATACTAAAGATAAGTAAGGTTCTAGCTGGCTTGTCTTGTGTAAAATAAAATGCCAAAACCAATATTAATACACAAATAAAATACCAATATAAAGGGGACATATCACTTTGAGCAATAGTATTGATTGCTATAATTACACCAAAGGCAATTAATGGAATGATGAGTAGTAGAATATTTTTCAATGTCTTTTCCGGTTTAAATACATTGATTGCTCCGGCCCACCTTCCTATCATCAAACTACCCCAATACATTGAAACATATGGGGCTGCTTGCGAGGCTTCGAACCCTCCAAATTGAGGCTGTTTTAATAATTCACTTAAATTACTACCAATTGCAACCTCAACACCTACATACACAAAAATAGCCAACATGCCCAAAATCAATTGTGGATATTTCATCGCTCCCCAACCTTCACCCTTTCTATTAGCACTAAAAAATGAAAATAATAAAGTAATGATAACGATAGCTAATCCAAATAATAGCCATCTCATTCTTGTAATTTCAATATCCTTTTTTATAATAACATCCGACATATTGTCTTTATAACTTAGAAAAACTGGAATGAAAACAATAACCAAAAGCACTGTCATTATCAACAAGGCCAACAATGCTTTACTTGCTTTTTCGGTTGATTCATTACTAATTCCATCTGGCACTTTTTTAGAAAAGAAAAATAAAGCTGCAGCACAAATAAATAAGGCACAAACAAAAGTGTACAATAAAGTTACTTTATCTAATCCTAAGCTATTTACCTGATCATCACTCGCCTTAGTTACGCCGAACAAAGCAAGTGCAACCGCAATTGGACCAATAAAAGTTCCAAATGAATTAATACTACCTCCTAAGTTTATTCGATTCGATCCGGTAGCAGGATCACCTAGAGAAAGTGCGAATGGGTTTGCCGCTGTTTGCTGTAAGGAAAAACCAAGCGCTACTATAAAAAATCCAACCAACATCCCACCAAAAGTATTACCGTTAACTGCAATTATCATTGCAATTGCCCCTAATGCTGAAAATGTAAGTCCGTATACGATACTTCTTTTATACCCCCATTTAGCTACTAAATCCTTTCCTTTGAAAGTAGTATAAATAAATAGTGCCAATGCCCCAAAATAATAAGCTCCATAAAATGCGAAATCAATCAATTGGCTTTGAAATTGATCAAGTTTAAAATAATGTTTACAAAATGGTATAAAAACTCCATTTCCTGCTGCTATGAATCCCCAAAAAAAGAAAACAGTTACTAAGGTACCTAACGCCTTATAATTAGTAGGAATACTGTGTTTATTTAACTCCATATAAAAAATTTAGGTGTTAAATGTAATACAGAATTTTTGTATCCCCTATATTTCGATTGAACACAATACTAAAATAAAAAGGAGAATGATATAAAATCACTCTCCTCTTTCTGAACAAAACCAAATTTAATTATCCTAAATAGGATTTTAATGATTTGCTATATCTAGCTTTTTGCAATCGCTTAATTGCTCTTTCTTTAATTTGTCGAATACGTTCTTTAGTTAAATCATATTTTTCACCTATCTGTTCGATAGTAGGACCATCAGAACCATCCAGACCAAAATATGCACTCACAATTTCCGACTCTCTTGGACTTAAAGATTTAAGTATTCTACGAATTTCCTCTCTAAGACTATCTTGAATCACTGAACTATCCGTATCATTTGCTCCTGTAAGTAAATCTCCCATACTAACATCTTCTGATTCATGCACAGGGGCATCTAATGATGTGTGTCTTGAATTCGTTACAAAAATATTTGAAATTTCAGTTTCTGACATTTCTAAAATACCAGCTAATTCTTCAACTGAAGGTTCTCTTTCATTCTCTTGTTCAAAAGCCATCATTGCTTTATTGGCTTTATTATATGTGCCAATTTTATTTTGAGGCAATCTGACAAGACGTCCTTGCTCTGCCAATGCCTGCAAAATTGACTGACGAATCCACCAAACAGCATATGAAATAAATTTAAATCCTTTAGTCTCATCGAACCTTTGTGCTGCTTTAATAAGGCCTAAGTTCCCTTCATTAATTAAATCACTTAAGGTTAAACCTTGATGTTGATATTGCTTTGCAACTGACACGACAAAACGTAAATTAGATTTAACCATTTTCTCAAGAGCCACCTTGCCTTCAGTATTTCCCATTCTTATTTTTTGGGCTAATACCGTTTCCTCTTCCGCATTTATCATAGGAATTCTACTTATATCTTGCAAATATTTCTCAACAGCTTGGCTATCTCTATTTGTAATTTGCGTTGCAATTTTTAACTGTCTCATTATATTTTGTTTTAAATGCTATTATATTATACACAATAACGTTGTTATGACATCAAATAGTATTCCACTAAACACTTACTAAAGTTAAAATTTTACTATTTCTTCATCTAAATTTATTAAAATTCAGAATATTGAGAAGGTAGTTAAATTTTTTCACTCAATTTTAATAGATCAAATTTCTCAATCTGAGTTTGATTCATAGTACCTTTTATATTCATAATCTTTTGTGCTTGCAATTCTTTCATTCTAGATTGTTGCAATCCTTTATTGCCTTCCAAAGTTTGTATATTTTTTGTGATATTCTTTTCCTCACCAATCAAAACATACGTAATGCGAGATAATTGGACATCCGTTAATCCTAGTCCAGCATTTCTTAATATTTCTATTTTTTGTTTAATTTCCTTAGGAACTTCATTTGAAGTTGATTGAGCAAAGAGAATTGAGGTTCCTAATAATAAGCAAAGTAAAAGTATTGTATTTTTCATTTTTTTCCATTTAAGAAGGTAGACGTAAAGATAATAATGAATGTTAGTTATTAGAGAGTTATTTTCTTAACAAATTGTTTTTACCAGTTCCATAAAGATTAAATCAAAAAAAGAGACTGCCCTTTTGGGACAGCCTCTGTTAACTTTAATAAATTAAATTTATCTTTCATCACCTACTCTGCTACCAGGAGCGATTTCACCTGATGGTTGTTCATCATCATCTTCTGCATCATTATTTATTTTTAAATTATTATTTCTTTGTTCATTACCTGATTTGTCAATATATTCAGGTCTATTTTGGTCGTAGATAATATGTTTATCTTCTAAATCCCCTACAATTCTAAACTCTGTTCTTCGATTATATTGTCTACCTACAGGGTTATCCGTACCATTTATTGTGTTAGGTTTTCTAGGATTTTTAGGTCCTTCACCTCTAGCAATCATTCTTCCTCTATCGATTCCCTTCGCTGTTAAATATGTCATTACTGCTTGAGCTCTCTTTACAGATAATTCTTCATTATAATCATCACTTCCTTTAGAATCTGTATAAGATCTAATTTCAACACTCACAGAAGGGTTATCTTGTAAAAATTTCACCAATGAATCTAATGCACCGTAAGAATCTGGTTGGAAGTCTCCCTTATCAAAATTATAATATACATTTTGGACATGGAATTCGTAATCTGCAGTTATTTTATGCATATAAATGGTAACCATGGTAGTATCATCAGGATCCATAACGGTTTTTCCTGTTGTACTAATTGTGGTTCTACCTGATATATAACCACTTTTGTCTGCTGTAATGGTAAAGTTTTTAGCCATCGGCGTATAAAACAAGAAATTGCCATCTTTAGAATAAAATGTGTCCTTCATTACAGAAGTTGCATCATCATTCATTTTAATAACTACTTGCGATATGGGTGAATTGCTAATTTCATCTAAGACTACTCCTTTAACATAAAAACTAGGTTCCTTAATTACTCTCCAGATATCATCACAACAGGTAGGATTTTTAACAAATAGGCTACCAAGTCTATTGGAAACAACATAAGCATTATCTTTTGCCGTAAAATCTTGGATATAATACATGTCATCAGCAGAAGAATTAATTGGGAAACCTAAATTGGTCAAATTTGTGTATCTTGAAGGTCCTCCTTCGGCAGAAAAAATATCAAAACCTCCCATATTAACCCATCCATTTGATGCAAAATAAAGTTTATTTTTTCTTGAGTCGTAATATGGAGTAATATCATCCCCCCATGAATTAAGCTTTTTACCACAATTTTGAGGGCGACGATAAGTTTTACGAGAAGAATCGTAAACAGAATACCATATGTCAAAACCGCCTGCGCTTTGTAATTTTCTATTTGAAGAAAAAAACAAAATTTCCTTCTTCCCTACCATTGCGCAAAAAGGATTAGTATTAGAAGATTCTGGATCATTGATATAAATATCAAGCTCCTTAGAAGATTGCCATTGCCCTTTTTTAAATTCAGAACACCATATCTTACAATTAACTTTTAAGCTATCATTTTCTAAACATTTTGTATAATAAAATCTTGATCCTCCTGGACTCCATGAACCATTACCAATATGGTATTTAGTATCATTAAATTTTCCATCTTCAAATTTCATAGAGACTTCAAAACTATCTTTCACTTTTGTTCTATCAAATTCCTTTGGTGCCCACATAAATCGAGAAACAAAATCTTTTCTTTTATCTTTCCCATATTCAACTATTTTATTCTGATTCATTGTAGCATACAATAATGCAGTATCGCCAAGAGGCATTGGTGATAACTCTGTATAAGCTGTATTCACATTAGGTCCTGCATTTTTCACGAAAGCACGCCCAGGATCATTTAGGGATTTCATTGCCATTTCACAACCCGTAATTTGACGAGCAGCAATCAATTTAACTTTTTTATTCTTTCCTTTATAGTTCTTGATATAAAACTGAAATCTCTCAATTGCCTTCTGATATTCTCCATTCATTTTCCGCATAACAGCCTCTTTATAAGGACATTCTGGGTACAATTCAGGGGCTAATGTATAAGTCTCTGCATAAAATTCTGCTGCAGGTGGATAATCCCTAGTATTCCATAGACATTCAGCTAACATATAAGCAATATATGGATTTCGAGGCTGCTCCTTTTTGAGTTGAAAATAATATTCCTCAGCGGTGTAAAAGCTCCCTTGTCGGTACAATCCATCTGCCCACTTCATTTTTTTCTTAAAAGGTAGCTTTGCGGCTGGATCATCCTTAGCTCCTGCAAATAAATTTACCGATCCAATACTAAGTAATGCGGTAATCAACGATAAAATCAATAGTTTTCTTCTCATTTCTTTGAAATGTTATATATAGGCGTAAATATATATGCAATAATTTTAAAAAGGAAACCTTAAAAGGTTTTTTTTAAAATCTTGAACAAGGGAATACAACTCGGCGTGCAAAATCTAATGGATTAGGTTTCACATATCTAACAGTTACTTCAAAACCTCCATTACCACCAGATGCAACATTTAAGTCTGAAATATTATAGTCGTAACCGAAACCAAGGCGTATTCCTTTAAATTCTAATCCTCCTGTAATAAGAGCCGCATCACCCAATCTATACCAACCACCAAGAAATACTCCTGTGGCAAATGATCGAATATCGGGTTGACCTACAATATACAAAAATTCTGATCCAGCTATCATTTCTGAAGCGGCAGTTTGTGTTTGATATAATACAGCTGGTCGAATGCTCATTCTATCTGTCGCATTTATAACTGCTCCTAATTGTCCATTTATACGCATTCCCAAGCCGACTTCATTATTTGATTTTTTCAAAAATGATTCTTTCGGCTGATTTAAATTATGACCTGAAAATCCAATTTGATAAGCTACTTTTTCACTTACTGCATGCTGCCATGTCAAGCCAGCATTTGCTGTTAGATATTTAATTTTTGGATTAATTTGCTCTCCAGTTGTCCCCGCTTGAAAACCACCATCATGAAATTCATCCCCCCAATACAAACGAGCCAAATCAATTGACTTTTGGGTATATCCTCCTTGCAATCCAACTGAAAGGGATTTATTGGATTCAGTACCTAAAAATTTATGATAAGCAATAGATCCTAGTATGGACAAGTTAGCTAAATTTCCGTCACCAGATCGATCATTGTACATTGTTAAACCAGCGGCCAAATTATCATCGCCATTACTTGCTCTTTTTATTGGTGCATCTACAGAAGTACCAAAAGTTACGAATGGTGTAGTAACACTAGACCATTGATTTCGATATATTCCTGAAACTCTATATATACCATTAAATCCACCTGTAAGTGCAGGATTTAGAATCAATGGCGCTCCATCAAATTGCGTAAAATGAATATCTTGCGCTTGGGAAGAAAATAAATTTGCAACAGTTAAAACAGTTGCTAACAATGGTTTTATTAATTTAAAATATTTCATTTGATAAAATCTAATTTTAATTATCTTATTAAAGTTACGTTTCCTTGTTTTGTAAATCTCTTCCCAGTTGAAGTGACAGCATCAATGACATAAACATACACGCCAAGTGGTTGGATTGCTCCATTTAATCTTCCATTCCAACCTTTATATATGTCAGTAGTTTCAAAAACTAATTGTCCCCACCTATTATATATTCTAAAGAATTTTAATGTAGCGATTCCTCTTTTTATAATTTTTAGTTCGTCATTTATGCTTGTTCCAGCACCTGGACTGAAGGCATTAGGCAAATCTAATAATGTTTCTGGAGAAATCCTAATCGTAATTGAATCTTCTATTTCACATCCATATTCTGTAACACCTTTTACAAAATATTGTGTAGTAATTGGAGGGTCGGCTATTGGATTTTTTATTTTATCATTCGTTAAATGATAATTTGGAAACCATGAATAAAAAGAACAGTTTCCTGTTGGATTCAATTCTATAGACTCTCCAGGATATAAGGTAATATCCTCACCAGCATTTAGTACTGCTCCTGAAACTACATTAATGCGCACCACATCGGTATCATGGCATCCAAAAGCGCTAGTTGAATAAACAGTATAATCAATAGGAAAATCAGGCTTAGAAATTGGATTTGGAATTGTAGCACTATTTAAATAAATATTAGGCGTCCAAACATAACTCACACCACCAATAGAACTATATTGAACAGAATCATTTGGACAAATAGTCTTTGTTTCAGGTGTAATGGTTGCAAATTCAGTAGGATACACAGTTATAAATATATTATCCGTATCAGAACAACCAATAGGCGTTGTCACTATTATTTCTAAATTGCTTGAGGTATGCCCTGTAAAAACAGGATTTACAATAGATCCATTATTTAAATCAATGAATGGAGACCAACTGTAAGCATAATTTGTATACCAATTTGGATCAACATTTACCTTTAATTGTGCAGTATCCCAATTACATATAAATCGATCTGGTCCTGCATCTATAATTGGTACGGGTTGAACATCAATATGGAATGATTTAGGAGGGATAACGCACCCTGGGAAACTAGCTTGAACGGTATACGTAATTACAGTATCTGGATTAGAAATTGGATCCTCTATGAAAGGATTATTAAGATAAGTAGGCGGAGTCCAATTGTAAGTAAATAAGGGATGTCCAGTCACATTGATAGGTACAGTGGCACCTTTACAAACCGTTGTATCACTGTTATGTAAAATCAATGTATCCGGTAAAATTTTAATTTTGATTGTATCATCACCTTCACATCCTAGTGCTTGTGGCTCAACATGCAAGGTTAAATTATAATTGCCAACAACATTGAATGTACCAATTGGATTTGAAATGTTTGTTCCGCTCAAACTTCCTATTGCTGAGCCTCCCCAAGTGTATGTATATGCTTGCGATGGCGTAATTACTGGATTAAACTGGATTGCCATGGTCCGACAAATAATGGTATCGTTTCCAATAAACACATTAGGAGGTTGATTGATGGTAATAGCAATCGTATCACATTTCGGTGCACATCCTGAATTTGGGAGGGTAGCACAAACGACATAATTTGTAGTAATATTCGGACTTACAGACGGCTCCTTGATATTGGGATTATTAATATTTGTACTTGGTGTCCATGTATAACTCAACGAATCACTTCCATAAACTAATATGTGTACACTATCTTCTTTACAAATAGCTGTATCTGGCGTAATAATATGCATTTGAATAGTATCACTAATAAACAAACTTACACTATCCACAATATTATTAGAACATGCTGCTAATTGATAAATTTTTATTTCTTCTAAAGGTTCATTGATAAAATCTTGATTAGCAGACAATACAATATATGCAACTGTATCATTAGCTGGAATAATTACTTGTCCAAATGGAGCCCCACCAGGAATAGTTGTTACTGAATAATCTGCTGGATAAGTTGCTGAACCGCCTAATTGATAATTAATTACATAAGGCAATGGGCCTGCAATAGGTCTTCTTACTTTAACAAATCCAGAAGCACATCCTTCTACAATATACGGATCAGGTAATAATAAAGAAGATATTGGTGTAAATGTAATTGAATTTGATGAGAGGCTACCTTCTTTTAAAAATACGCCTGTATCTAAGACCCCGTCGGATGCATCAGAAACAGCCAATTTCAAGTGATATGTTGAACAAGGTTGAACAATAGCGACTGCTTGCAACACTTGTGTAAATCCATTATAAGCAACAGAAGGTCCTCCAAGATTATTTACAAATAATGCATTGTTTGGTGGAGCACATGGTGCATTTACATTTCCACAAGGGTTTTGCGTTGACCCATTGATTGTGTTAACTCCAACTGGACAACTCGTACCTGGAACTAAAGCTATATTAACAGCGCCATTTGAATAAGGACCTGTAATACCTGGTCCACTAATAAAAAATCCAAATATATCGCCAAATGAGGTGCAAGTGAAACTTTGATATTCACAAGATCCAAATACGTAATCAAATTTTACAGTATCTCCTAGTGGTACAAAATCAAAATCCAAAACGCATGCATCGAATGTATTATTACCACCAGCTAAAGTTAAATCTGCATCTCCAGGAGCACCACTTGCAGTTGTGTAAGTACCACCTACTGCATTACACCCAGTTGTTGCACCAAGAGTTTGTGCCGCACCTGAAGTTAATACTATTCCACTTTGAAGCCCCAAATTAGTAATATTTGGAGGAGTTACAACAAAGGTTCCATTTGCTACAGATGGACAATTTAGTGTAGGGTTGCTAATGGTAACACCAGAACCTACTAAGCTTTGTGCCAAGATATTTGCGGTTTGATTTCCAGCGACGGTTATTTGAGATTTCGCGGTATTGCCAATAAGCAGTAGTAGACAAATACTAACTCCTACACTTACCAAATGATTAATACTTTTCATTTTATCTCTTTTATTTTCTAGCTTTTTCATTTTTATTAGGTTTCAAATTTAATTCTTTTTTTAAACTAATCAATTTCTATTTTTCATTTCTATGGTTCTAAATTTTTCACAGAATTGATGTACGTTTGTACCTAATGGCAAAGAGTAACTCCCCAAATGGAACAAATCTAAAAAAAAAATCATCTAAAATTACATCCAAAAGTAGTCAAAATTCTCGTTTTACCATGTTGACAGACGGGCGATTGAAGAAAATAGTTGGCTTGCTTTTTATCTTATTTGCTATTTTTCTGCTTGTTGCGCTTGGCTCCTACTTGTTCACTTGGCAACATGATCAGGCATATGTTTTTAATTCTAATAATACACTAGATTTTTTATTGTATGAAAAAGGGACTGTTGCCAATCAGGCTGGGCGGCTAGGTGCATACGTATCTCATGCTCTAATCTATAATGGATTTGGACTTCCCGCTTTTTTATCCATTATCTTCTTTGGTGTTTGGGGATTAAATCTTTTTCTACACAAACGTATTGCATCCGCATTGAGATCCTTCTCTCATTGTATCCTTTTTATTTTTTTACTCTCTCCAGTTCTTGCTTTTTTCTTACCAAAGGAAAGTCATGATTTTCCTTACGGTGGTGCATTAGGAAACCAGATTGTTTCTTATCTTAATCATTTTGCAGGTTCAATTGGCACTTTATTTTTAATTCTTGGATTAGCATTAACTTTCATCATCATAGCATTTAACCCGATTATTAAATTGCCAATTTGGCATCAACTTTTTCCTAAAAAAATAGATACAGAAGATGCTAAGATTACACATCAGCCCTTTCCATCAGCAGAACCTATTCTAGAAATAGATAAATCTATACAATTACCAGTTAAAAAAACTAAGGTTGAACCAATTATAGAATTATCAGAAGAAGCGAATAAAATCGAATTGGACGAAAATGTAATGCATGAACCAACTTTCAAACCTTCTTCCGAAATTGACTCTTCGATACCCTTTGACCTTGAACAAACAAGCACAAGCGTTGTTGAGAATAAGAATCCAGACTTAACACTAGAAGTGGTGGCGAAAGAAGAAAAAACTACTGAAATAACGGATGACCATATTTCCGTAGCTAGCCTTGAGCCATATGATCCATCTCTTGAATTGAGAAACTACCAATTTCCAACATTAGATTTATTAGAACAACGAGGCACTGAAAATATTTCAATCAATAAGGAAGAACTTGAACAAAACAAAAATCAAATCATCAATACCCTAAAAAGTTTTGGCATCAGCATTGCTAAAATATCTGCTACCGTTGGTCCAACCGTTACCTTGTATGAAATAGTTCCATCCGAAGGTGTACGTATTTCTAAAATCAGAAACCTAGAAGATGATATCGCGTTAAGCCTTTCTGCGCTTGGTATACGTATAATTGCACCTATTCCTGGTAAAGGCACCATTGGAATTGAGGTTCCTAATTTAAAGAAACAATTTGTTTCGATGCGCACACTTATTTCTTCAGATAAGTTTAAAAATAATAATTTTAGTTTGCCAATTGCATTAGGAAAAAAAATAGATAATGAAAACTATATTGTTGACTTGGCTACAATGCCCCATTTATTGATGGCAGGTGCAACAGGCCAAGGAAAATCTGTCGGAATCAACACCATCTTAGTTTCCCTTTTATACAAAAAACACCCATCCCAATTAAAATTTGTAATGGTAGATCCTAAAAAAGTGGAGCTATCTATTTATAAAGTTATTGAGAAACATTTCTTAGCAAAATTGCCAAATGAAGAAGACGCAATCATTACAGATACTAAAAAAGTAATTAATACATTGAATGCATTATGTATTGAAATGGATAATCGATACGATTTACTCAAAGATGCAGGCGTTAGAAATATCAAGGAGTATAATGAAAAATTTATCAAGCGTAAATTATTACCAACTAAAGGTCATCAATACTTACCATTTATTGTACTCGTAGTTGATGAATTTGCAGATTTAATTATGACAGCTGGCAAAGAAGTAGAAATGCCTATAGCCCGTATTGCACAATTGGCACGTGCTGTTGGAATCCATTTAATTATTGCAACCCAACGGCCTTCAGTGAATGTAATTACTGGTACCATTAAAGCAAATTTCCCAACACGATTAGCGTTTCGCGTTTCTGCAAAAGTAGATTCCAGAACCATTTTAGATTCAGGAGGTGCAGAACAATTGATTGGACAAGGCGATATGCTCATACTCAATGGCAGTGAATTGGTACGTGTGCAATGTGCTTTTGTTGATACACCTGAAGTGGAAAGAATAGTAGAGTTTATTGGCAATCAACAAGGCTATCCAACAGCCTTTGATTTACCAGAATATGAAGGTAGTGATGGTGGTGATTTAAATACAATGAGTAGCAAATCACTAAAAGAAGTAGATCCTATGTTTGGTGAATGTGCAAGATTAGTTGTTACCTCTGGAAGTGGCTCTACATCTATGTTACAAAGAAGATTCAATTTAGGATATAACCGAGCTGGACGCATCATGGATCAATTAGAAGGAGCTGGTATAGTAGGTGCAAGCACAGGCGGAAAACCTCGAGAATTAATGGTGCATACCGAATCCGAATTGGATGAAATATTACGCATTATCGCATCGCGATAAATAAAATTAAGCCTGTAGTTTTTATTATTTTTTGCGGAAAAACAATCGCATTGGAACCCCTTTAAAATTAAAATGGGAACGTAATTTATTTTCCAAATAGTTACGATACGCCACTTTTACTTCTTCTGGATGATTGCTAAAAAATGCAAAGGATGGAACTTCAACCGGCAATTGCGTCATGAATTTAATAGACACTGCATTACCACGATAAAATGGTGGTGGATAGTGTTGTATTTCTTTCAACATCACATCATTCAATACCGATGTACTAATTTTTAATTTTCTATTTTCAAATACAACTAACGCCTCTTCTATCGCTTTATGAATTCTTTGCTTTTCGGTTGCAGAAATAAATAGAATAGGAAAATCCACAAACGGCTCCATTTTCTTTTTTATTTCTAATTCTACTTTTTTGGAAGTCATGGTATCTTTTTCTACCAAATCCCATTTATTTACCAATACAAGAATGCCTTTTCCTTTTCTAGTAGCCAAGCTGAAAATATTCACATCTTGCGACGTCACGCCTTTGGTAGCATCTATCATTAACATACAAACATCAGCATCTTCTAATGCTTTCACCGCGCGGATTGTAGAATAAAATTCTATATCTTCCTTCTCCGCACTTTTCTTTCTAAGGCCTGCTGTATCTATTAATATAAATTCCTTCCCAAACGATTTATATTTGGTATGTATACTATCTCTTGTGGTGCCAGCAATATCCGAAACGATAGTTCTTTCTTCCCCAACTAATGAATTCAAAAGAGAGGATTTACCAGCATTCGGTTGACCAATGATTGCAATTTTTGGCAAATCATTATCCAAACTCTGACCATCATCTTTCATCAAATTCGTAACCTCATCCAACAAATCACCCGTTCCGCTTCCAGATAAAGAGGATACAAAATGAATATTTTCGAAACCCAAACTATAAAACTCCGTGCCATCTACCTGACGGCGACTATTATCCACTTTATTTACGACCAATAAAACTGGCTTCGTGGTTCTATGCAGCAACTGTGCAAACTCTTCATCCAAGCCTATTACACCACTCGTTACATCTACTACAAACACAATCACATTTGCTTCACGCAAAGCTATTTCAACTTGTTGGCGAATTTCTTTTTCAAAAATATCCACGCCATTTGCAACATATCCACCAGTATCAATCACATGAAATGTCTTACCATTCCATTCACTTTCACCATACTGACGATCGCGAGTAACACCACTTACATCATCTACGATTGCTTTTCGTTCTCCAATCAAACGATTAAAGAGAGTGGATTTACCTACATTAGGTCTGCCTACGACAGCGATAGTATACATAGTAATTTTAAATTTTGAATGATGAAAATGAATTTAATCTCTTGGTAAGGATTTTGAAATCTAGAATTTTTATTTTTTCTATATAAAAATAAAAATGGCAAAGATAACCCTGCCATTTTTTTTTAGTTGCGAGGACCGGGATCGAACCAGTGACCTTCGGGTTATGAGCCCGACGAGCTACCGCTGCTCTACCTCGCAGTGCAAATGTAATCAAAAAAGCTTCACCTACCAACTTAGCTTGTTATCTTTGTCCTAATGGAAGAATTTAAAAGTGGTTTCGTAGGAATATTTGGCAAGCCAAACGCAGGAAAATCAACACTTCTGAACATTTTATTGGGCGAAAAATTAGCTATCGTTTCTCCCAAGGTTCAAACCACTAGAAACAAAATAATGGGCATTTTGACCGAAAAAAACTACCAAATCGTTTTTTCCGACACCCCAGGACTACTCCACAGCAA
>CANJRV010000047.1 GCA_947476825.1 Bacteroidota bacterium
CATGATGTTGCTTTGTACCGATACTACTTTGTTTAGTGCTACCAACAACAATAAATCCTCCATTCCCTGATGGAATAAAATTATTGCCTGCTCCTTCTCCAAATAATTTGGGAGTTATCTTAAAACAGAACTCATCATACAAAGTAAGTTGTAACTGTGCATGTATATTACCCGATAAGCATAAGATAATTAGTACTAATAATTTTGTTTTCATATTTTAATAAATTGCTTCCCAAATGTAAATTATTAATATACAATTAACAAAAAAAAAATGATTTTATATTTTAATATTAGCTTTTATTCTTAACTAGGCGTTCTGTATTTTCATTAGCTTGTTCTTCATTAATAAATACTAATAAAATACTATACAGTATAAGCATCAACTTTTCCAAAGTTGCCAAAAAGGCTATCAGCAAATGCTAGATGGAATAATGCAGTGCTGTCAGTGCTGTTCGACATGTTCGGCTTTGCGGCATGTCGAACTACAGATAGAAGCGGTTCTCCGAACCATTTCAATTTCATTACAAACTCCTCATCCCCCTTCTTCTAAAATAAACAACCTTAATAAATTCAAAGCCGTATTACTTGCCAATATTCTATTTTTTTCACGATCATAAGGGACAATAATTTTCTTCGTCTTTATTTCTTTGGTAGAAGCAACTGCTATCCAAACTTCATTGTTAGCATCATTTTTTTCCAAATAACCACTGATAGAAATCGCATAATCCGATTTGAATTTTAGCCTGCATTGTTCAGCCATTTCTTGTACCGTTTGCTCACTCACTGCTGTATAAGATGTAATGGTGTCGGGATGTATACCCAAAACGCCAATTTTACTTTCAATAGAATATGGCACCATGCCACCTTTGAAATAAGCCGAACTTCCCTTCATAGACGTCATGATAGAGGCAACATATCCGCCAGTGCAACTTTCCGCAATGGACATTGTTTTTTTGTTCTCAGTCAAGATTTGTGCAAGCTCTTGTTCCAATTCGATATCTGTATCAGCAACCACAATATTTGCCAGAATATTTTTCAAAGAATGAAAATAAACATCGATTTCCTTCGGGTCTACGTTTACTGCAGTGAGTCGAAGTTTGACGATACTCAATTTAGGTAAGTAAGCAAGCTTGAAATGTTTGGGCAGTTCTTTTTCAAAATCGATCAAACGATTGGCAATGAAACTTTCACCTTCACCCGAAGTAACCAATGTTCGATGAATAATATTTGGTGCAACAAATTTTTCTTTCAATAAAGACAATACATGGGTAGAAATAATATGCTGCATTTCGAATGGCACACCAGGTAAGGAAATGAAAATTGTTCCCTCTTGTTCAAATAACATACCAGGTGCAGTACCTACTTCATTAAATAATATTTGACAAGTATTTGGTAACATCGCTTGTCTTACATTACTCGCTAAAATCGGTCTATTGCGTTTTGCAAAAATGGACATCACATGCTTCAAGACCTCTTCATTTTCTACCAATGTTCCGTTGAAATATTCACACAAAAGCGGCTTCGTAATATCATCCGATGTTGGCCCTAACCCTCCTGTAAGAATCACAATATCCACCCGTTTTTTCTCTTCATCCAATGCTTGAATAATGGCGTCCTTTACATCGCCAACTGCCACTCGACGAATGACTTGTATGCCAATAGCATTGAGCTGTTGCGCAATCCAAGCCGAATTGGTATCGATGGTTTGACCGATTAATAATTCATCACCAATCGTAATGATGGAACATAGAATTTCTTTCATATGGCAGGGGCAAAGTATGGGTTTAAATATTGGCGTAAACGATCTGGCATGGCGACCCTTTTTTGGGTGGATAAATCATAAAAAGTCAAGGTCACTTCGGCTTTATTGATCAGTTCGTCTTGTTCATTAAATATTTTGTGGTGAAAGGTAATAAAAGGCTGAGGATGCATTTCCAACAAAGAAGTTTCTATTCGGATGAGCTCGTCATATTTTGCAGCACGCAAGTATTTAATATTCATTTTTACAACTGGCATGACGGTTCCTTCTTTTTCCATTTCACTGTATGGATAACCGCATGCACGAATCATTTCAGCCCTAGCTATTTCATAATATAAAGCGTAATTGCCATAATATACAAATCCCATTTGATCAACCTCACCATATCGTACACGTATATGTGTGCTTGCTTTCATCATACGATTTGCTTATTTTCATTTACTAATGATGCGTATAAATTTTCGTACAAAGGAATAATATTATTGATATTAAATTTCTGTGCTTGTGCTAATGCATTCTTCTTAAATAATTTCAATTTATCTTCATCCTGTAACAACTCCAAACTATACTTGGCAATCGCATCAATATCGCCTACCTCGGTTAAAAATCCAGTAACCCCATGGATATTAATTTCTGGAATTCCACCGGCATTGCTTGAAATCACCGGCACCTCACACCCCATTGCTTCTAAGGCTGCCAGCCCAAAACTTTCATAGGCGCTTGGCAATAAAAACAAATCAGAAATAGATAATATTTCTTCCACTTGTTCTTGCTTACCTAAAAAACGAATATCATCGCAAGTACCTAATTCTCTGCACAATTGTTCCATGTGTTGGCGCTCAGGACCATCACCAATCATCAGCAATTTACAAGGTATTTCTTGTCGTATTTTTTCAAATGCATGAACAACATCTTCTACCCTTTTCACCTTTCTAAAATTGGAAACATGCGCTAATATTTTTTCATTATTTGGCGCGAGCATTTTTTTGAAATGATCTTTATTACTATGCGAGAATCGTTTGATATCTACAAAATTTGGAATCACATGTATTTCCTTTTCGATGACAAAAGAGCGATTTGTTTCGTCTCTTAAATTTTCAGAAACTGCGGTGATGGCATCCGATTCATTGATAGAAAAAGTGACCACAGATTCATACATTTTATCCTTGCCTACTAGGGTAATATCCGTACCATGTAATGTAGTAATGAAGGGAATATTCTTACCTTGCTTTCGAAGAATTTGATTTGCCATATAAGCAGAAGATGCATGTGGTATGGCATAATGAACATGTAATAAATCTAGTTTTTCATTGGAGATAACATCCACCAAAACAGAAGACAATGCAGACTCATACGGTGGAAAGTCAAACAATGGATAAGTTGGCACCGACACTTCATGGTAAAAAATATTCGGATGAAAGGAATCCAATCTCACTGGTTGTTTGTACGAAATAAAATGTATGATATAACCCTTATCTGCCAATGCTTTACCTAATTCTGTAGCCAACACACCACTACCACCAAATGTTGGATAACATACAATACCTATCTTCATGTTTTTAAATTAATTTTCAAATGTAAAGTAAGAAATCGAATAAGCTGAAGGAAGACATCGTTTTGATTTCCCATTATTTTGAATTATATTTGTGTAATCGATGAAGCCCTAGCAAATAAAAATAATTCACTTACGATCGACGAAGTGTGAAAGTTATAAATTTCTGCATTGACATTTACTTTAGTTGAGATTTACTTTAGTAAAAGGGAAAAAAGAATATTTATTTTGTAGTACAACCTGAAGACTATTTATGAAACCCATATTTTTTATTTTTATTATTGCATTCTTAAGCATTTCTGGTAAAGCGCAACAACAAGCTAGCAACAATAACCAGAAAAGGAGCCTGGATTCCGCAATTTATTATTTCAATGCATCTAAAACTGCCAGTGGAATTGATTCTTTGGTCTTTGAAAAAGGACTGAGAAAGTTGAATAGAATTTCTGTTGATGATACTTCTATTCAACAAATAGAAAAAGTGATGGCGGATTTTAAAGGAATTAAAAAATCTTATTTTTATAATGCAATTCAGATATCCATTCTCGCTGCATTTGAGAACGCACATGAATACCACAAAGAGATTGAATATGGCAAAGCCATTATTAACCAATATGATGCCACCCCAAATCCTGATGACAGAGCTCTTTTCATTAAATTTTTAAACCATTTAAGAATTCCTTTCCGTGTGTCAGATAATTTGAATGCCGGTTTTGATTTTTATACAACAAAACTGAAGCTATATCTCGAGCGCAATGATTCGGCTGCTATTTCAACATGCTATTATGTTCATGGCGGATTCTATCACACCAAAGGATTAAATGAAAGTTCCATTTATTATTATAAAAAATCGATAGCTTATTTAAATATAAATGACACCATTAATAAGGAAAGTGGTCGTGAACAATTGGAAAATAATACAGCAGTTTTGGGTAATTTATATAATACTATTGGAGATTATCATAACGCAATTTTATATTCACTTTCTTCTCTTAAATTCAAAAAAGAAGATAATACACATGTTGCTTACGTATATAAAAATATTGCGTATTCAAAAATAATGTTGAACGAATTAGATAGCGCCATTGATATTATAAATTCAGCAATTAATATTTCAAAGAGTGCTAATGAACCAATTAGTCTTGCTAATAGTTATATGGTAAAGGGAATTTATTATCAGAAGACAAATGAAGCAGATTCATCGGAATTTTACTTCCAGCTTTGCAATAAATTAATCGTTGAATTTGATATTAGTGCAAACTCAGTTGAAGGAAATCTAATTCCCCATTATTATCTCGCTCTTCTCCGAGTCAAGCAAAATCGTTTTAAGGATGCTGCAGATTTACTTAAAACTGAAATTCCAAGGTTGATAAATTTAAGAGAAGAATTAATGAAAGAATATAAACTTTTGGTTGAAGTGAATTTAAATTTAGGTGATTTAAAAAATGCCAATGCATATTTTGCTCTGTATGCCAATATTCAAGAACAATTGAAAGAAGATGAACAAAGTACCCGTAAAATGAGTTTTGAAACAGAACAGAAAATTGGGGATGCGGAAAGCACAATAACGAATCTGATAAGCGAAAAGAAACTTGCCGCACTATCCAGAAATTATTTAGTAGGAATTGCAATACTTCTATTCATCATTGTAATGGTTATCAATAACCGTTTCCGAATTACCCGAAGTCAGAAAAAAATCATTGAAAAGGAAAAGCTGCGGAGCGAGGAATTACTATTGAACATCCTCCCCGCCGAAGTAGCCGAAGAACTCAAAGAAACAGGAACCGCTGCTGCCAAACACTTTGATAATGTAACCGTGCTATTTACGGATTTCGTCAATTTTACCCAAGTATCAGAAACACTTTCCCCGCAGGAATTGGTGAACGAATTACATACTTGCTTTAAAGCATTTGACGATATCATTGGCAAGTATGGTATTGAAAAAATAAAAACAATAGGCGATGCTTATTTAGCAGTTTGTGGACTTCCATTAGTGGATGAGCGACATCCACAAAAAGCAGTACAAGCCGCACTAGATATTATTAATTTTATGCAAACACGCCGCCAACAAATGGGTGCTAAAACATTTGAAATTCGAATTGGCATCAACACAGGAAGTGTAGTTGCAGGCATTGTAGGGGTTAGGAAATTTGCTTATGATATTTGGGGCGATACAGTTAATACAGCAGCACGAATGGAACAACATAGTGAACCTGGAAAAATCAATATTTCTGAAACCACATATGCCTTAGTTAAAGATAAATTCAACTGCCAAACTCGAGGGAAAATTTCGGCGAAAGGCAAAGGAGAAATAGAAATGTATTTTGTGGAAAGTAGTAAGTAGAAAGTAGAAAGTAAAAAGTAGTAAGGCGTAAGTAGTACGAATTAGGGATTTGACTTTGAAGTTTGGAATTTGCTTTTCGGTTGCTGCGGGTTTGCAACCCGTGACTGATAATCAAATTGAATCCTTTATTTATTGCTGATTCGTAAAACATCACCTTGTCTGAACTATGATTTATTTGATTCATGTGATTTGTATGATGCATGAAGTTGGTATTTTTCTTTAATCATAGTCATCATGTAAATCAGAAGAATCATAGTTCAGACAATATCAATTACACTTTTGCATTACTCCATTTTCCTTTGCTTAAAAAACACAAACAACAAATACATTAATGTGCTGATATAAGAAATAACAGAGGCTATAGCAGCTCCTTGTATACCTTTTGTTGGAATAAAATATAAATCGAATACCAAACAGGTGATGAAGCCAATGATGGCTGCATACAAATTTATTTTTACTTGCCCTGTGCCAATAAAATAAACACTGATGCTCATCGTAAGGCAAAAAGGAGCAACACCGATGAGCAATATTTGGATAATAGAGACAGATGGAATGAAAGAATTTCCAAATAAAATAGGCACAAAATAAATAGAGATGAAATAGCCAATAACGGCAGTTATCAAAGCATACAGACCAATGAAGTAGGTTGACCGCAATGATTTTTGATAGCTTAATTGCTTGTTCGCTTGTTGCGAAATACTACTAAATAATACGGTTTGAATTGCAGATGGCAATAACCAAATCATTTGTGCCAACGAAACAGCTAGTGCATAAATGCCTATCCCCTCTTTGCTTTGCTGAAAATAATTGAGTATCCAAATATCCATTTTATAATTAAAAAATTGAATGACGTTCGTAGCGTAAGCCAATAGTGCAAAATAAAAAATAGCCTTTACTAACTGTAATGGAATTGGGTGTACTGTAAAATAGACCCTATTGGTTTGGTAGATACTCACTAAAAATAAACTGAATTGTATGACCACAGACAAGCACAATGCATAAACTATCCAGTACATCGGCAATAGGTTGATAGCAACCATTTGCTCATACTTCAAAGTATACAAAATCAACAAAATAATGTTACTGATAATTTGAATTATACCAGCTGTTTTGAATTTGTTTTCGGCTTGCAGTATGGCAGCAAAAATTACATTAAATATCGTCATGACTAAATGGACAATTAATACCAAAACAAAAAATGTATTCTGCTGCACGAAGGAAGGTATAAAGGTTTGCAAGTAGCCAACATATTGTAAGCCAATAAAAATGCCTACGAAAGCTAGCATAAAAACGAATATCCATATTCCCAAGCCAAATACATGTTCTTTAGCCAATTTCCCTGCTGCAATAAAATAAACTAGTGTAGATGGCAATCCCATACCTATCAACAAAGTAGCGAAAGCGATGAAGTTATTGTACAGCGTTAATTCTCCTTGACCATAAGCGCCTAACATGCGTGCGGCTAATATGCTACACACAAATGAACATGCGAGCGATACCACCTGTGCACTATACGTGACAATTATATTTTTGACAGATGACATAGGGTTCAAAAATAGAACATTCGTTTTTTATTCTTTCTAAAAAAAATGGTTGACATATAGCCAACCATTTCCTATTATAATTTCATTACCACTATACAGCAGCAGCTTGCATTTTCTTTTCTGATTTTTTACGATCATCTTCATTCAAAATAATCTTACGCATACGTACATTGGTTGGTGTAATTTCTATGCATTCATCTTGCTCAATATACTCCATACATTCTTCTATGGTCAATAATATTTTTGGTGCAATTCTGTTTGCATCATCTGTTCCACTAGCACGATGGTTGGTCAACTTTTTACCTTCCACTGCATTTACCAATAAATCGCCTGGTTTGATATGTTCCGCAATGATTTGACCTGCATAAACCTCTTCTCCCGGATCAACATAAAATGAACCTCTATCTTGTAATTTATCAATGGAATACCCTGTTGTCGTACCATTAAATTTAGAAATCAATACTCCATTATTTCTTCCAGGAATAGGACCTTTCCATGGTTTATATTCTGTAAAACGATGAGCCATCACCGCTTCACCTTGCGTATTGGTAAGCATTTGTGTACGCAAACCAATTAAACCTCGTGAAGGAATTTCAAATTCAAGATGTTGCATATCTCCTTTAGTTTCCATCACCAACATCTCCCCTTTTCTTCTACTAACTAAATCAATGGCTTTACTAGCTAATTCTTGAGGTACATCAATAACTAAATTCTCATAAGGCTCGCATTTTACACCATTTTGTTCTTTTACAATTACTTGCGGTTGCCCAACAGTAAGCTCATAACCCTCTCTACGCATCGTTTCTATCAATACACCTAAATGTAATATACCACGACCAAACACTAAGAAAGTATCTCCATTGTCTGTATCTTCCACACGTAATGCTAAGTTCTTTTCTGTTTCTTTCATTAAGCGATCACGTAAATGACGGCTAGTTACAAACTTCCCATCTCTTCCGAAGAAAGGAGAATTATTGATACTGAAAGTCATATTCATCGTTGGTTCATCCACCGAAATAACCGCCAAGGCTTCCGGATTTTCTGCATCCGCAATAGTATCACCGATATTAAAATCTTCCAACCCAACCACTGCGCAAATATCACCAGCAACAACCGTAGTTACTTTCTTTTTGCCCAAGGATTCAAAGACATATAACTCTTTAATTTTATTTCTTTTGTTCGTACCATCGGCTTGCATCAATAAAATATTTTCGCCTTCATTGATCACGCCACGAGCCACACGACCTACAGCAATGCGTCCTAAGAAAGAAGAGTAATCTAAAGATGTAATTTGCATTTGCAATGGACCTTCCGACACTTTCGGTGCTGGTACATATTCAATGATACCATCTAATAAAGGAGTAATATCATCGCATTGTGAATTCTCACTATTGAACCATCCATTTTTACCTGAGCCATAAAACGTAGGGAAATTTAATTGCTCTTCTGTCGCATCTAGATTAAAAAACAATTCGAATACAGCATCATGTACTTCATCTGGTCGGCAGTTTGGTTTATCTACTTTATTGATAACTACAATTGGTTTCAAATGCAGCGCCAATGCCTTTTGCAATACAAAACGGGTTTGCGGCATCGGTCCTTCAAAAGCATCCACTAATAAAATAACGCCATCCGCCATTTTCAACACACGCTCCACTTCACCTCCAAAATCGGCGTGACCTGGCGTATCTATCACATTAATTTTTACCCCTTTGTATACTACGGAAGCATTTTTAGAAAAGATGGTAATACCTCGTTCTCTTTCTAAATCATTGCTGTCCATGATTAAATCACCTGTATCTTGATTACTTCTAAATACATTTGTTTGGTGTAATATTTTATCCACCAATGTTGTTTTGCCGTGATCGACGTGTGCTATAATAGCTATATTGCGTATGTTCATATAAGTGTTCTCTTTTTGCGTTATTTACAAAAAGGGTGCGAAGGTAGGCTTAATAATTTTGAAAATGGCATCCTAAGGCAAGATAATGAGTTAAGTAAAGATTAAGAGGCGAAATAAAATGGATAGTTAGATAATTATTGTAGCGTATTTTTTGAAAAAAAATGAATGCTATTTTCGGGCGGCAGGCACGCTATTCGTTCCAATCTTTTTGCTGCAGAGCCAGCAAAAAGGATTTTCACTACTATCGTTGCCGCAATGCAGTGCACTTCAAGTTTCTTTTTCATCCCAATTTCAACACTGTGATTTATGTATGATTACTTCCAAACAAATCAGATTCCTCTAAGGCGTATTACTAGTAATAAAACTTTGGATATTGACATCCAACAATAAAAAATCCGTTCCATCCACAGTACCATCACCATTTAAATCGGATGCGTAGTAGCCACTAGCAAAGCTTTGTATATCCACATCTAAAAATAAAAAATCGGTTGCATCTACAGAGCCATCTTGGTTAATATCGCCATTATACATCAACCAAATATTTTCATTCATTCCGTCTATTTGATTATTACGATACGCTTTATTCGCAGCTGTTGTAAAATCATAATTATTGGTGGCTGCGACTGTGAATGGGCCACAGCTCCAAGTTTCTAAGAAGTTACGTTGTTTCATTACAACATAACAAGATTTGGTAACCAAATCAAAAGAGAAGGTGCAAATAGAGTATCTAGATCGGTTTATGGATTTACATCTGCACCTTGATTGTGTAATTTCTTGCATTAAAGATGAATTGGATATAAAATGGATGAGATAAAAAACTATGGAATTGCAAAGCATAATCTTTAATTTATCTATCTTCACGCACTCCATGAAAATACTATTGGCAACCTTGAATGCAAAATATATTCATAGCAATTTGGCTATCCGAATTTTGTATTCCTTAAATAAAGATTATGCTGATCTTGCTTGGAAAGAATTTACGATTAAAGAAAATAAGGATGAGATAGTAGCTTATTGCGCGCCATTTGATGTGGTGGCATTTAGTTGTTATATCTGGAATTTTACACAAACTTTATCCGTGGTTCAAAAAATAAAAGCATTGAATCCGCACGTAAAAATCATGTTGGGTGGACCAGAAGTTAGTTATGAATGGGAACCCGTTATTGCCATGGATGAAATAGATTATATTGTCATCGGAGAAGGCGAAACGCCCTTTCAGCAATTCATTCAGGCTTATCCAAATATCAATGGCATTCTTGGAATAGTACATAAACAAAATGAGCAGATTCATTATTTACCTACAATAAAGCAATTTGATCTGAATGAATTGGTAGATAAAAATCCTTACCAATATGATCCGCCAAAAGATTTATTTAATAAAGTATTATACATAGAAACGTCGAGAGGATGTCCTTATAAATGTGAATTTTGCTTGGCAAGCCTAGACAATAAAGTTCGCTATTTGCCAATGGCAGATATTAAATTAAATCTCTTGCACATGATGCAGCATGGCAGAGTAATTAAATTTTTAGATCGAACTTTCAATGTAAAAAAAGATTTTACTTTAGAGATATTTCAATTTATTCTGGATCATCATCAAGCACAAAATGTATTTCAATTTGAAATCACTGCCGACATTTTGCATCCAGACATTATTCAATTTATAAAAGATAAGGTGCCTAAAGGTTTGTTCCGTTTTGAGATAGGTATACAAACTGTCAACCAACTCGCGAATTTGGAAGTGAGTCGCAAACAAAATTTCCTAAAGACAAAAGAGGTTATTGAACAAGTGCAAGATAAAATAGAAATGCATTTAGATTTGATAGTAGGCTTGCCGCTAGACTATTGGGGAGACATAAAATACAGTGTTGAAGAAGTATTTAAATTATTTGCGCCAGAGCTACAACTTGGCTTTTTGAAATTTCTGAAAGGCACGCCCATGCGAGACAAGCATCAACAACATGAATATAAATATGATGCACTTCCACCCTATCAAATTATTTCCAGTAAATATTTGACAGAAAATGAATTGCATCGCATCACGCTCATGGAATTTGGATTGGAAGCGTATTGGAATAAAAAACGAATCATCCATACTTTAAAATATGTTTCTACGCATTATAGTGCCTTTGATTTCTTATTGGGTATCGGCGAATTATTTGGTAAAACCAAGGATTATCATCGACATACGCTGAAAGATTTATTTGAAATTGTTCATGAATATATTAACATTCATCATGCAGAGGATCGTATACTAAAACAATTATTAGCCATTGATTATTCCTTGCAACACAAAGTAAAACCTGGCGCATTTATTATACCTGAAATTTCGAAAGAGCAAAAAAATGAAGTGGTCCAACAACTTCAATTACCAACTAAAAACCACCGCTATCTTATCTTTGCGCTGGATTTTGATTTTACATTAATGGAAAAAAATCAAGAGATTGTGCATGAAAACAATATCTTCATTATTCAATATGATGGTGTGCATGAACCTGTTATTGTTGCTCAAGAAAAAATAAATATTACGCATACAAATGCAAAAGGTGAATTGCAAAATTCAGGTTTATAAATTTACCTTATCGCATGGGATCAACTAAAGTTTTACTTTACTCTATCGGTTGGTGGGACACCAACCGATAGGACATTGACAGGAAAATATTACACTGCAAAACAATCTTCCATGGACGTGCATTGCGGCAACGATTGTAGCGAAAATCCTTTTTGCTTGCCTTGAAGCAAAAAGATTGCAGCGAAAAGCGTGTATGCCGCCCAAATAAAATTCCTGATTAAATCATTAACTCCCTTTACAAATTACTATCAAAATAATTGGTAATCTTTTGCATCAAATGCACACGATCTTTTCCACGCACATTATGCGGATGCCCTGGGTAAACAAAATAATCCAATTGAATGCCTTCATCCACACTCTTCTTGATTAATTTAATACTGTGTTCCCATACTACGACATCATCATCTGTGCCATGAATGAGCCGTAATTTACCTTTTAAATTTTTCACTTTATCCAATAATACATTCGCTTTATATCCCGCTGGATTTTGTTGTGGCGTATCCATGTAACGTTCACCATACATGATTTCATACATGCTCCAATCCAATACGGGACCACCAGCAACCCCACATTTAAAAACTGACGGTTGACGTAACATAAACGAAGTAGTCATGAACCCGCCGTAGCTCCAACCATGTATGCCCAATCTATTCGTATCTACAAACGCTAAAGATTTCAAATAGTCAACACCAAGCATTTGATCCTTCATTTCTACAGTTCCCAATTGTCGATGAATAATACTTTCAAATGCAAATCCTCTGTTCCAACTTCCTCGTCCATCCATAACAAATACGATATAACCTTTCTCTGTCATGTAGTCGTACCAAAGGTTTCCACTATATGGAAATGCATCTTTGTTTAATTGCACATGCGGTCCATTGTATAAATAAACAATGACAGGATATTTTTTAGTGGAATCAAAATTGTAAGGCAACATCAATTTGCCATATAATAATGTACTATCATCCGCATATAAATGCACCAATTGCACTGTAGATAATTGATAATTTTCGAGTGGATTTGAAGCCGTCAATAATCTCTTTTCTTGCTTCGTAATCACATTCGTTATTTCAATATTTCTAGGTATTTTTTCGGAAGTAAATGCATCGATCAGGAAGGTTCCGCTTTTACTTAAAGCTGCAGTATGCGTTGCCAAAGTAGTGGAAATTCTTCGCATGTTGGCTGTGTTCATATTTACAGCGTATACATTTTTTTGCATAGGAGATGCTTCCGAAGAAGTGTATATTATTTCTTGTGATTTTTTATTGAATCCTAGAATTTCATTTACAACCCAATTGCCTTTGGTCAGTTGTTTAATCAACGTGCCATCTGTTTTATACAAATACAAATGCATGAAACCATCTCGTTGACTCCACCAAACAAATTGATTGGCATCCTCATGTATAAAATAAAGTTCATGTTGCGGTTCAACATATTTTTCATTTTCTTCTTCCAATAATGTCTTCACAAATTCTCCATTCACCGCATCATATTGATTTAACTTCAAATGATTTTGATCTCGGTTGAGTAAGGCTACATAAATATATTTTTCGTCAGGACTCCAAGTAACAGAGGTCAAATATTGATCTGCTGGCTCACCAGTTTGCAAATAAAATAATCGAGTAGATTTTGTATCATACACACCCAAGGTTACATGATGCGAGTTACGTCCAGCCATTGGATACTTGATATTTTTGACTACAGCTGGTGTTACACCCCAATTCACAATTGGATAGTTTTCTACCATGCTTTGATCCATGCGATAGAAGGCCAGCTTGTCACCACTAGGCGACCAAAACAATCCTTTAGTGATACCGAATTCTTCACGATGAACAGAATGACCATATACAATATCCTCACTTCCATCTTGTGTAAGCTGCACCACACAACCATGTTTAGCATGTATAAATAAATTATTCGATGCAGTATAAGCGATTTGCATATTCTTTTCGCACAGCATTTCATCCTTTGTGGTATCGGGCAAAGTAGCGATGACATCAGCACTAAACCAATCTTCAAAAGTTTTATTGAATTGAATATATTTATTCTCAGAATTGATATAGAAGGAAGAATTGCTTAGCCAATGAATTGTTGGAATAGAAGTCAAAGGAGGAACTTTTATATCCATTAGTAATTTATTCATGTTATCTAATGACAGAATGGGTTGCGAATCAAAAGTTACTGGACTGTAAGCCATAATCACTTTTGCAGAATCATTATTTATTACATAAGAATAGTAATCCGTATTGCCCATCCATTGCAATTGTTTCAAATTGCTCACCGCAAGTGTTGTGCTCATACCATTGACAGCTTCTGTCATGGTTAAATTTTTCTTTTGTGCAATTGCAAAAAATGGAAGGATAAAAAGAACGAATACTATTTTTTTCATGTTGGATAATTAAGATTCAAATTGCATTAATTGTTCAAAAAGAGTTTCATATTCAGGTTGTAAATAATCAATTTTTAGTTTGATAGAATGATAACTAGACTCTGTATTCTGAAAGAGAATTTTATTCGTATAAGTATCAGGAAATGCCAACACAGATTCTAGTCTATCCTTTTCTTCATTGAGTTTGGCAAGTTCTTCTTCTAGCTTCGTAAATTTTTGTCGTATCCTTTTTTCCTCTTTATTTTTTTCTTTATTTACATTGGTATTTGCATGGCTTTTATTTTCTGCCACCACTTGTGCAGCAGCAGCTAGTGCAGATGCATTCTCTATTTTCGTTGCTTTAATTTCTTGTTTGGCATCTTCACTTTGTTGTTTCGCATTCAAGGCTTTTCTTTTCTTATGCTCTTCCCATTCATCAAATGTGCCATCAAATACATTAATTTTCCCGTCTACAATTTCCCATATTTGGGTCGCTGCGTTCTGAATAAAATAACGATCATGTGATACAAAAACATAAGTACCTTCAAATTTATTTAATGCTTGTACCAACATTTTTACAGAAGAAAAATCCAAGTGATTGGTAGGCTCATCGAGTAATAAATAATTGGATTTACTGATGATCGTTTTTGCCAATGCTACACGCGCTTTTTCACCTCCAGAAAGTATTCTAATTTTTTTATAAATATCATCTCCTTTAAATAAAAAACATCCCATTAATTCACGAAGCTCTTGCTCTGTTTTTCCACTGCCACAATGTTTTAATTCATCTAGAATATCATCATTCAAATTCAACGCTTCCAACTGGTGCTGCGCATAAAAGGAAATCTCTGCATTATGCCCAGTGGTAATCGTTCCACCAAATTTTTCATCACCTGCAATCAAGCGCAACAAAGTGGACTTTCCTTTTCCATTCGCACCAATTAAGGCAATTTTATCGCCGCGATTCACCTCTGCATCTGCTTCTTTTAAAATGTGTAAATCCCCATAACTTTTCGACACTTTTTCCATCGTTGTTAAAACTCTGCCGGGTTGATTGCCAACCACAAATCGAAAACTAATTTTCGCAGTCTCGGCAATGGGTGCATCAATACGTTCTAATCGATCCAATTTTTTCACTAAGCTCTGTGCTTGTTTCGCCTTAGACGCTTTCGCTTTAAATCGATCAATAAACCTTTCTTGCTGTGCAATAAATTCTTGTTGATTGTCAAATTCTCTTTGTTGAAACTCCGATCTTATTTCTTTTTCTTGTTCATAGTAGGTATAATCTCCTGTATATAAATTCAATGTTTGTTGCGAAATCTCCACAATTTTCGTCACCATTTTATCCAAGAAATATCGATCATGCGAAACAATAATTACCGTACCAGGATAACCAGACAAATAGCGTTCAATCCATTCAATAGAAGGCAAATCCAAGTGATTGGTAGGTTCATCCAGCAATAGTATATCAGGGTTTTGTAAAATCATTTTTCCAAGCAAAACACGCATACGCCAGCCGCCCGAAAATTCTTTGAAAGAACGCGTCAAATCGGCCGTAGAGAAGCCAAGACCTTCTAATATTTCGGCAGCTTTATATTCCATTTCATAGCCGCCAGCTATTTCAAAATCATGGTGTAAATCGGCAAGACGATGTAATTTTTTTTCATCTTCCTTTTGCTCCAATTCAATTTCTAATTTCTTGATTTCGCGCTCAATGTCCAATGCTTTTTCATACGCAGACATGGCAACTCGTTGAATATTTTCGTCTGTATCCAAACTTTGTAAGTCTTGGTGAAAATAACCAATCGATAAATTTTTAGCTCGCGTAACCTGTCCGCTAGAAACAGAATATTCGCCAATTAATATTTTTAATAAAGTAGATTTCCCAGTTCCATTCGGACCAATTAATCCGATTCTTTCCCCTTCGTAAATATGCCAAGAAGCATCTTCTAAAATTTTCCGCGCGCCAAATTCAAATGTGATATTGTTCAGTGATAAAAGCATAATTTCTATAAAGTGCAAAAATGCTAGATTTATCCTAAGAAACTCATCTTTTTCAAAGTATTTTTAGAATCAATTAAAAACATATTTCTTTTTGATTTTCTTCGGTGATGTCGCAAGGGAAGCATGTCCTCTCAAATACTTGCTATTCCTGAATTCATGGTCTGTAAAATGTCTACTACCATTATGATTTTTTTTGTGCGGCAGGCACGCTTTTCGCTACAATCTTTTTGCTGCAGAGCCAGCAAAAAGGATTTTCGCTACAATCGTTGCCGCAATGCATCGAAGTATGAAGATAGTTTTTGCCATTCGATTTTCTGTAGCTAGATTTATCGTCCTACAAAATAGTTAGAACACCTTTTGTAAATTTTTAAAATAATAAAAAAAAATAATTGTAAGCAATGGAATAATCGCACGACTAGGGCAATACGTATATTATTTATTCTTCAAACAAAAAACAATTCTCTATGCAAACAAATCGTTTATTTTACAACATGAAAATCAAAAATTGGGCAGGACTCATTCTCCTCACCTTATTCTTCAGCAACTGCACTTACGCACAAAAAAACAAACCTATGTCCGACAAAAAAAACCCACACTATTCAAAAACTGACACGTCCAAATTAACCATTACCAATGAGGAATGGAAGAAATCATTACCAGCCGATGTATATAATATCGCTCGAGAAAAAGGAACGGAATATGCATTCTCAGGGAAATTTTGGAACGCCACAGCAAGAGGAACTTACCGATGCGCCGCCTGTGGTAATCCATTATTCACTTCCGATGGAAAATTTGAAAGTAGTTGCGGATGGCCTTCCTTTTTTGAACCCGTAACGCCGACCAGTGTAAAATATGCACACGATAAAAGTCATGGCATGGATCGTGAAGAAGTGATGTGTGGCAGATGTGATGCGCATTTGGGACATATATTCGATGATGGCCCTCCCCCAACCTATAAACGATATTGCATTAATTCTGTCATCTTAGATTTTGAAAACAAATAAAAAACAGAATCATGCGATTATCTATTTTAGCCATCCTCTTCTTTTGTATATCTTCCGCAAGCTGCGGCGCACAAGAAGGCAAATTACAAAATTCAAACCCTTTTAAACAAATGGAAAATAAAGAAAAAATGCCCAATGCCAAGTTAGATACAGCCTTAGTTGGCGGTGGTTGCTTTTGGTGTACGGAAGCACAATTGCAACAATTAAATGGTGTAATTCAAGTAGAATCAGGCTTTGCAGGCGGTGACACCAAAAACCCAACTTATAAAGAAGTATGTACTGGGCTTAGCGGACATGCCGAAGTGATACAAGTAGTATTTGATCCTTCTATTCTTTCTTACGACGAATTGCTAGCTGCATTTTGGCAAGCACATGATCCAACACAACTCAACAGACAAGGCAATGATGTCGGTACACAATATCGATCCGTTATTTTTTATCGCAATGAAGAGCAAAAAAATATTGCTGAAAAGTACAAGCAAAAACTGAATGAGGAAAAGGCTTATGACAAACCAGTAGTTACAGAGATATCACCTCTCCCAATTTTTTATAAAGCAGAAGGCTATCATCAAAACTATTATAATGAAAATTCAGGACAAGGATATTGTCAGTATGTGATACAACCGAAGTTGGAAAAATTCAGAAAAGTCTTTAAAGACAAATTGAAGAAATAAAAATAAACTATGCTTTCAAGAAAGGCTTCGCTTTGTGCGAAGCCTTTCTTGCTTATAAATCAACTACTCCAAAAAAAATCGAACAGGATAATTTTTTAAGGAAACAAAACTTATATTTACCCTTCATGAAAAATCGGTACATGAAAAGTAAATTTTTACCTATTCTAACTCCACTTATTGCTTTCGTTTTATATGTTACACTTTCCTCAAATAGTGCAGGTGTAGGAGGAGCTTATTCTAGTGGATGCACTTGTCATAATCAATCTACAAATACCTTAATTACGGTGACTGGATTACCTGCTGGCGGTTATACAAACGGAACTGTGTATCCAATTACATTAACTGTAACTAATTCATCTATTATTGCAGGAAGCCCTTTTGGAAAGAGAGATGGATTTAACATGAAAGCATCTTCAGGTTCTTTTACCCCTGTTACAGGAATAGTACTGGTTGGCTTTGGTAGCACTGAAATAAGACATAATACGCCTAAAGCCGCAAGTACTGGCACTGCATCTTGGACTGTTAATTGGACAGCACCCGCATCTGGAAGTGCCACTATTACATTCAATGTTGCTGCAAATGCAACTAATGGAGATGGCACTTCTAGTAATGACGAATATAATACTTACACTACAACATTAATCAAAGCAGTTCCATTGGCAGTTACTGCCAGCGGCACTTCCATCGCTTGTAATGGTGGTGTTTCAACCGTTACCGCTTCCGCTACCGGCTCCATTTCTCCATATACGTATAAATTAAATGCAGGAGCATATCAAAGTAGTCCAGTATTTACAAATGTTGCAGCTGGTACTTATACTGTTACAGCAATGAGTAGCAATTCTGCTACGGCATCAACTACGCTTACAATAACAGAACCGACATTAATTGTTTTCAATGCACCAACTATAACTAATGCTAGTTGCAATGGCGGTGTAGGGAGTTCATCAATAACAGCCACCGGAGGAACAGGAACAAAAACATATACCATCAATCCATTAGGGCCTCAAAGTAATAACACTGGTAACTTCTCCAATTTGACTGCACAGACCTATACCATTAGTGTGAGTGATGCTAACGGTTGTAACAAAACTACTACTGTTACTGTTACACAGCCGGCACCACTCAATGTGACTTCCTCCAATGTGAGTGGCTGCGCTGGCAGTTCCATTTCTTTAATAGGCTCACCAGCTGGCGGTGTTTTTAGTGTTACAAATCCTTATGTAGGACCAAACACTACTTATACCTATACCTATACAAATGGAAATGGGTGTTCAGCTACTTCAACCGCTCACTCAATCACCAATTTTACGTTACCAACCATTAGTGCTAGCCCATCCGCAGCTTCTGTTTGTCAAAATACGCAAGTAACTCTCGCCGGAAATGGTGCTGGCGCAGGTGGCTCTTATAATTGGAGTGGAGGCATTACAAATAATGTTGCATTTAATGCTACATCAACTAGCATATATACCTTAACAGGCACGGATGCTAATTCTTGTAGCAATACAACAACAGTACAAGTAAATGTGACACCAGTAAGTTCTTCTTCGATAGCTATGCCTTTAAACAGTTCTTATTGCCAAACTATAAATCAAAATGCAGGTACCAATAATTATGTTAATTCCAACTGCGAACTCATTGCCAAATTAACCGCGACAGGCATTGGGCCAACAGATATTTGTGTTAATTTTTTACCTGGAAATCCAAGTTGGAATGGTGAGCCTTACGCCAATAGAGTATATTCGATTACGCCAAGCACACAACCTTCAGGTTCAGCCAATGTTTGTCTCTATTATACAGCAGCCGATTTATTGGCAGCTGGCATTACGAATAACTCAGATATCAGTATTACAAAAGTTGGTGGCAATGGAGTATTAGGTGGCTCTGGATCAGTTATCGAAATTCCGAATTCTGCGATTTCCCTTACCACTTTTGCAGGTGGGAATATAGAAGCTTGTTTTCCTGTTACCAGTTTCTCTTCTTTCTATTTGCATTCAAAAAATCTGAACAATATTCCTTTGCCAGTTAGCTTCGGCGACTTTACGGTAAAAGAATCTAATCAAGATAATGTATTAAATTGGAGCACTTTACAAGAGCACCATAATGCTTATTTCAATGTTCAATCTAGTGCAGATGGCATTCATTTTAATACAATCGGGAATATAATAACCAAAGCAGAACAAGGCAATAGCAACTCACTAGTCTCTTATTCTTTCACACATCAAAATGTGAATGCAGGTATGCAATATTATAGATTACAACAAGTGGATTTAGATGGAAAATATGCGTACTCCTCTACCATTTCTATTCGTCGTCATGCAGATAACAATGCTGTACTTATTTATCCAAATCCAAACAACGGAGACTTTAGTATAATTTCTTCAAGCCTAATGGACATGCAAGTTGTAGACATGAGTGGCAAACAATTATTTGAACAAAAAAATACAAAAGAAGCAACTGTTCATTTAAGCAAAAAAGGAATGTATCTGATTATTTTGAGTGATAATGAAGGTAATAAAGAGTATAGAAAATTGAGTGTGTATTAGAGATATAAAATTATTGGTGATAACACCAGCAATGGCGTAGAAATAGGTAATGTACTAAAAAATGGTTGGTGATAAATTCAACAATGAGGTAACAGTTATACATATCCTTTGTATGTTATAGAAAATCAGTTTACGCAATTACATTGCTTACTTCAACCTACCAAAATTGCTGTATAATGATTCGTATTTTGCTTCTATATTTTTATGAAAACTTTCAGGCATTCTTGCCCAATCAAATAATTCTATTACAATAGGTATATTACTTTTTTGTATTTTTTCTTTTATTGCTAAAAAAAAATCTAGTGGTATTTTTTGTAAATTGGGTGTACGTATTACTAAATCAAGGTCGCTACCTTCGTGGGCATTACCATTTACGCGACTACCAAACGCCCATACCTCTATTGGAGTTTGGATGTTATCGAATATGGTCAATAAACCTTCTTTATCTTTAGCTCTCAATATCATTATTATGTTGTTTAATGGCGGCGGCTATTAAGGTAGCATCCGCAATAAAATTGGGTAGCAATATAAGTGTTTCTTCTGCAAAGTTTACGCCATAATCATGCGCGGTATTGTTTCGATTATCTCTATATTCTAAAAAACGTTCGCATAGTTCTGGTGTGATAATACTTCGTAAAACGCACTGTTTAAAGACATCTTTAAAATACAATTGGTCTACCGCTTTAGAAGAATGATAATAAGGCTTTAAAATCTTTCTCAATAATTTGCCACATTGTTCTAAGATAATTTCATATTCCTTTACACAAGCAGATCGATACATATCATAATCTATTTCTTCTGGGTCCGCTTTTAGAAGTAATCCATAAGCTTTATCCAAAGTGCTGATGCAACGTTCAAAGTATGTGGTATCTATCATATTCATATCGAACATTCATTTTTTATGTAAATATAATTGCTTCGTTCAACTCATTTGTCAAAATTAGTTTTTGATTCTATTTAAGTGCTTAAAATCATACAATCAATAAAGCACTTTGGATAGGTGTTAGGCAATTCATCTTCACCCCTACTCCCCCAACATCTTCGACAACAAATCATAATCTGTTAAATCGTATTGAACCGGAACTATAGAGGCATATCCGTGGCTGAGAGCCCATACATCGGTGTCCTTTCTTTTATCCAAATTATTGAATTCACCAGTCAACCAAAAATATTTTTTACCCGTTGGGTCCATGCGCTCTACAAAATTCTCACTCCATTTTGCATCGGCTTGTCGGCAAGCTTTTAGCCCTTTATATTTTTGTTCTGCAATCTTTGGAATATTCACATTGTACAAACCTTTCTTCGGAATTTCTCCTTTCAATAATTTATGTATAACATCATGTACAACTTGTTGTGCCAAGGAAAAATCAGCATCGAAACTATAGTCCATTAAGGAAAAACCAACTGCTGGAATTTTTTCAATAGACGCCTCCATAGCCGCACTCATTGTTCCTGAATAGATGACATTGACAGAGGCGTTAGAACCATGATTTATGCCACTAAAACAAAAATCTGGCTTCCGATGGAGAACCTTGTCTACAGCTAATTTCACGCAATCTACTGGTGTGCCCGAACACTGATATGCTTCCACATCTGGAAATAATTTGACATGATTTAATCGAAGCGGTTTGCCAATTGTAATCGCATGTCCCATTCCTGATTGTGGTGTTTCAGGTGCAACTACTACCACGGTTCCAAATTGCTTGGCAACTTCCACCAAGGCAGCTATACCAGGAGCAGTTACGCCGTCATCATTAGTAATGAGAATAATAGGTTTTTCGTTGATAACACGAGCCGTATTTTTTGTAGAAACATTCTTTTTTCGCACAGTAAATTTTTGCTACGAAACTACATGTTCTCTTTCATTAATTACAAATCCGTCTTCAACATTTTATTGCGAAGCAAAAAATAATAAAGAGTGATGTATCCAATACCAAATACAATACTCAAATAAATTGGGGTATCATGCGTCACAGTCGAAGTCATGGCTGCGATTGATTTCCAGACTGGCAGTGGCAATAGTTCATCGGTTGATTGTAAAGGCATTAGGTTGCCAACAAATGTTCCAAAATAATGATTGACTACATTCACAATAATCGTTTCAAATAATAAATAAGCCAATAGCAACATGATACTCAAGCCAGATCTTTTAATAAAAAAGGAAAGGAACGCAGCGAAAGACAAATAATTCAAGGTATATAAAAAAACATACACAATGGTTTCCAAATTCTCCAATGGATTGCCGCCGCCATTACATAATCCAAAAATAAATGCAGTCAATGCATAAAATAAAGTGGCTCCAATAGCCATGCTCAAAACCAATAATGCTTTGCTATGCAAAAAATCTATTCTTCGCATGCCATCAATGATGTGTTGCCTATTGGTTCGAAATGTATATTCATTGGATACTGATATGATAACAAAAACAGCCAAAAAAAGTACAAACCAACTGTAGATATAACCCATATTTGTCCATACGGCAGGAAATGAATAACTGCTAGATAATAAATTCACAGGTCCACTACCTAATTTTAGAAAACTATTGTTGACAGCATAATTCCACAACAGGAAAATACCACCAAATAAAGATACAAGTAGCCAGAAAGTCTTGTATTTTCTAAGTTTCAACCATTCTATGTGTAATAATTTCATTTGGTATTTGTTTATTTTTAAATAAATGAGATTGTATAATTTATCAAGAAGAGAAAATAATTGATATGCTGATTTAAAATTCTATTTTGTCATTTCCATGAATTTACTTTCCAAGCTGCGCTTGCGTTTTTGAATTTGATTCAATATAACTCCTTGTTGCATGCAGTATGTATTGATGTCTTCTATGCTCGCATTGGGTTGCAAGACAATATGAATTAATTCTTCAACACGAATAGATTTAACGAGCGGATTATTTGTCAATGCGTTCGCTAAAGACTGTTTATTTGAAGCACTTAATTCAATCCATTCTTCATCATTGGACAAATGACTGACTGGACCCGAACTTAATAAAACACCTTGCTTCAAAATAGCCACATGCGTACAAACTTTTTCTACTTCATCCAACAAATGGCTCGCCATGATGACGGTAATTCCATCTTGATTAAGTGATCTAATTAAATTTCTAATTTCTGAAATACCAACAGGATCTAGTCCGTTGGTTGGTTCATCTAATACTAGTATATCAGGCCTACCAAGTAATGCACCTGCAATAGCCAAACGTTGTTTCATACCCAATGAAAAAGTGCTAAACTTCGAATCACGACGCTCATATAAATTGACTTGTTGTAGCACACGATCTACATCTTCCAATCCTCTTTCTTTGATATGTGCTGTTAATATCAAATTATCTTTAGCAGTCATATAATGGTAAAAGTTGGGCGTCTCTAATAGAGAGCCAATATTTTTACGTGCTGTAAAATCGTTAGGATAACCTATCCATTCAAATTGTCCGCTGTCCGCTTTCAGTACATCTAAGAGAATACCAAGCAATGTTGTTTTACCACTTCCATTTGGACCAAGCACACCAAACACGCTTCCTTTGTGCACTTCAAAAGAAACACCTTTTAAAGCTTGCACTACATGGTAAGATTTTTTTATATTTTCAATGGAAAGAATAGATGGCATTTTTCAATAATTAGGAAACGAAAGTAAATAGGAATAGGTAATAAACCGATTACACTAGTATAATAGGAAAAAATAAAGTAGGAATGGTTCAATACAATAAGAATGCATCAATATGTATTATATCAAACAATGAATCTCTTTTCTGCATCTCTATATTTTTCAAATATAATTTTGTTCCATTTTGTTCTACGACCATGGAATCATTTGGTAACGTTACACTGCTCACGCCATTGCCTAACATTTGAAAGGAAGTCTCCGTTTTTCTTAGCGCAATATTCAGGCTGTCTTGTTGTTGATAAAAACGAATCAATTTATGCATGAAGGAATCTAAATGGATATGGCAAATCGTATCTGCTTGATCTAATACATTGAAAGTATTGTCCGCTAGTCTACAATTTAATTTGGAACTATCTGCATTCAGCAATTCATGTTGTTCTATTTCATTTGCATAAATATCAAATCGACTGATATGCTTATATCCTTCAATATTCATGGTTCTTTGGTATAAATCATTTTCATCCGACATGAAAATATATTGAGATATGACAACTGCGTTTGGCTTAATATTAAGTAGATTCAGTATGGCATTAACCGAACTAAATTCATCTTTTTCAATCGCTTTTTTTATAGCAGTATGTTCCTTATCATTCAACCATCTCAGCACCTTTTTCAACTCCCCTCTTTTATGTAAATAATAGAGAATGGAACGAATGCTTGCATAGTCGGCTGATGTCTCTTTTAATTGACTTCCTTTGTTTATCAATTCATTATTTTCCAGCAAATGATTTTTTTTCAATAGCCTACCTAATCGAATAAATTGATTTTGTTCACTCAATTGAAACATGCCCCAAGGTCCAATAGCACTCATCGCAAGCAGTAAAAAAAGACTAATAGGAATCACAATAATATTATCGCGTTTCGACAAAATGATATAAACCGAAATGATGGCCAACCAAAAACCTAAGACCAAAATTAAATACCTGTCTTCTGTAATTCCATAAGGCATGATTCGGTGATAGATGGCAATAAAATACAAGGACAATAAGGGCAATAATATGTAAAAGAAATATTTGGCATAAACATAAATGAAACGATTATTATTTTCTTTTCGAATGGGATAAATTAATAAATAAGCCAATATTCCGATGAAAGAAAAAATAAGAATAGGTATACAAACCCAGCCATTGGGCAACTTATTGTTCATCACAATTTTAAACATATAGATGTATAAAATTAGAATATACGAACCTACTATTGGCAATAAAATGTACTGAACAAAAATGCGAATTGACTTTTTAAATTCTTGTTTGGGTTTAAAAAATTCAAATGAATCTGGGAAACCCATTAGAAAAAAAATGGTGTTCAAAACACAAAAAATAAACACCGCAATATCAACATAATAATCGGCATGAATATGAATACCAAATAAATGATCAACAGCCCACACACCACTGCCAATGCCGATGAACAGTGTAAGGGAATAAAATAACGAAGTGAGCAATTGGGTGAATAAAAAGTAATTGTACTGCCAAAATGAATTGATTTCTGTTGCACTAAAAAAGGCAATAAAAGATACCATTAAATGAAAGCAAACAATAAAAATTAGATACCTAGAAACAAAAATACTTTCAGCATCAAACATACCTGGTGTTATTGTATAAAAATGCAAACCCAAAATACAAAAGCCCAATAATACCAATCCAATTCGTTTACTTTTTTGTACATTTTTTGATTCAGAAAAAATATCAAAAGCAGTGAACAAAGAAATACCAGAAACTGATGCTAAAAACAATTTGATGAATGTATAATGTTGGGCATAATTGGATTCTCGTTTTATCCAATGCAACTCGATACACATACAAACAAATGCGGCAATACCAGATATAATGGGAACTGGAAAACGCTGTATGGTTTGCAAAAAATTGCTTGCGATCTTACGAACTAAAGACAAATTAAATAATTTAAATAATTAATAGTCCCACAAATATAGAGAATCATAAACGGTTAAATCATCAGCCTTCGAAAATTGTATGTACACCACATACAGAAAACCAAGAGGGCTTTGAAAACCTGATAGATTTTTTTGTATATAATGGCTAGATTTTTTTGAATTTCTCTATACCTTCATCCATGCTCTTCCTTCCCCGAAGAGTCTCCGCCTCGGGACTCTGCGGTTCGATTCCACAATGACACTCTATAATTTCATTTATCAAATTTAATATCTTCCTTCCCCGAAGAGTCTCCGCCTCGGGACTCTGCGGTTCGATTCCACGATGACACTCTATAATTTCATTTATCAAATTTAATATCTTCCTTCCCCGAAGAGTCTCCGCCTCGGGACTCTGCGGTTCGATTCCACAATA
>CANJRV010000048.1 GCA_947476825.1 Bacteroidota bacterium
AAACTTCATAAATCACTGGATGAAGTAAGCCAATTCATATCTAATGAAATCAAAACCCTTACCAAAGAAAGCATTAGAACTACTTGCGCATTTAGTTATATTTTTGCAGAACTAAATTGGACCATGTAATAAATATAATTGGTATTAGAGCATAAGAACAATCGTCAAAATCATTGGTATCGGGTGTATTCTGTTCAACATATTTTATATGCATTAATATTTGATTCGAATCAATTATTTCCTTGTCGTGCTGATTGACAAAGTTAAAGGCATCTAATATTTTATTTTTATCACCCCAGTTATGTTTGCGGTTAAATTCAATGTAATTCTGAATTAATAATTTGCAGATGGAAATACCCATTTCTAACTTATTTTCAAAGCCAGTTCTATTCATTTTATCCTCAAGCGAAATTGTATATTCTGTATATGTCATTGTTATGGTCGTATACTGTCAAATTATGAAATTAGACTTAATCAAAAGTTAGTACCCACTAATCACACAAAGTTTCTATCACTTCCTTTTTCAATTTACTTTTTAGAATAGGAACAACGCCAAATTCTTCACAGACAAGTCCTCCAGCCAAGTTAGACATTTTTGCAGATAGTATTTCATCTTGAGAAATGGCATACGTCATGGCGGCTACAGAGATCACTGTATCGCCTGCTCCAGAAACATCCGCTATGGTTCTAATATGCGCAGGAAAAAGATGTGCTTGCTTACCCTGTTGCATGAAAATACCCAATTCAGATAAAGTAATCAAGGTAATTTTATGTTTTAATATTTCCGCTAATTGTTGATGCACATTTTTCAAATGCGAAATATTTATTTTTGGCAAGGACAGGTGTAATGCTTCCTTTATTTCTTTTAAATTTGGTTTGAAAATATCTACGCCTTTATATGCCAAGAAATTTTTCTGCTTTGGATCTACTGCCATTAAAACCCCAACATGCTGACAGTGCGTAATAATTTTTTGAATAATATTTTCTTTTAAAAGACCTTTATTATAATCTTCAAAAATAAGCACATCCGGCTTTTCTATTTGTATAGCACGCAGACAAGTATCAATAAAATAATGTTCATCCTTAACCGATAAATCCTCTACAGATTCTTCATCAATTCGAATGACTTGCTGATTTTTAGCAACAACTCTGGTTTTGGATGTCGTGATTTGTGCTTCAGATTGTAAACAAAAATTGGTTTTAATATCTTGCGCCTCTAATTTCTGCAACAATTTTTTCCCATTCTCATCTTGTCCAATAACGCTTAATAGATACACCTCAGCCCCCAAAGATTTACAATTTAAAGCCACGTTTGCAGCGCCTCCTGGTCGTGAATCCTTGCGGTTTACAGTCAATACGGGAACAGGTGCTTCTGGCGATATTCTATCGATATTGCCTATCCAATAATTATCTAACATGGCATCACCAACCACAAATACCTTCAATTTATTAAAGGCTGAAAAAATAGCATTAATTTGATTGGGATTATATGTTGGATTAACCATATTGAATATCGAAAAATGAAGCCCAAATGTAAGAAACAAATGAAGTAAAGTGTTTACTTCAATCGAATGTTTTTTAGTCTTCCTTAGTCATCATCACCCGTCATTGCCATTTGACTTTCATTATTTTTGGCATAATAGAACGCATTTACATAGGCTACATCTCGAAGGAAATTAATATTTTTTATTTCAATTCTATGTATTGGTAATCCAGTTCTTTCGATAATGTCCTTTGTCATTTCATCCCTTTTTTCTGGATGAATTAAATCAATACGTTCATATACTATTTCTTTTACATTTTCATGTGTCAACGAAAGCAATCTATCTAATAATAAGGCTAAAGCTAAGATGAATATGTTTACACCTATAAGGATATAATAATTATTATCACTTAGAGCCAACGCATTAAGGATCCCTAATAATAAGCAAGCGAATAAATAACCCATTTCCTTAATAGGAACGGTTACTGTTCTATATCGCATCAGAGAGAAGATGGCAAATAATCCAAAAGCAAATCCAGATTTCATTTTAGTTCCCACTAGTAATATGCAAAACAAAAAATTGAGAATATTGAAGAGAGAGAAAGTAAATAAGAAATCCTTATTCTTGTGTATCGGATAGTATATAAGACGTATCATGATAAATATGGCGACTATATTGACGCCAAACCTGATCATCAAATCGACATAATCAAATGTGCTTAAAATGTCTACTGCTGCATCTACACTCCCTAGTTCAATGTTTGTTTTCATATTTTTTAATTATTTGTAAGGTTTTTTATTTTATTCATTTGCAATAGGATAGGTTTGAAATAATTATATTTCAAATGGCTTTCCATTAAAGCTGTTCCGATAGAGTATTTACTAAAACTAGTTTCAAAAATGCGTAATTTTTTCAGTACTTGAATCGTATTACTAAACACATCTGACTTTGCTTGTTTCACTTCAATGATTACAATATCTGGAATTTTGAGCTCCTGACGACCGTTATCAAAACTAATATCCAAGTCGATAGTAATTCTTTCTGTATGCTGCTTATTCGTAAGTGTAATTCGTTTAAACGTATTGGTCATTTTTTTTTCCAACGGCTTCTGGTTTAATCTTTTGTATTGTATTAAATTATATTCATCGATTGGAATTTGTTCAAATAATGCAGGGATTATTTTTCTTTGTTTATCCGTTCGCGTGCCAAACAATTTTCGTTTTATTTCATAGAAACACAAATTGCTTTCCACATATTCTCTGCATCTCACTTTCACTCTGTTGATACAACCGTTATGGTGATCTTTATAAAATTGAAAATCGGGCGTATCGTAATAAACTGTTTTGTAATTAAAAAGCCGTTTACCATCAATTTCTAAAACGTATTGATTTTCTCTAATTCCTTCCAAAACCAACAGCAGTTGCTGTTTAGAAAGCATAAATTTTGAATCCACTCGATTCTGCAGCTTAACACTATCAAGCTCTTTGAGCGTAACAGATTTAAAATTTGAAAGGCAATCCAGTATTTGCTGCACGTCGAAAGTATAAATTTTGGACAAGGTATAAAAAACATAATTATAAATTAATACGAATGAGATATTATTTTATGATTTTAAAAAAATTGAGACTAAACTGAATATTCATTTACTTGACCTAAAAAAAAGGCATGTTGCATGCATACAAACAAAAGCTAATTTGGTTTTTATTTTCTCTTTTTTATCCGAAATAATTCACAAAAAAATAGAACGTTAAAGCTTTCTGACTTAACTACGACTTAACCACTAAAAAATTATAAATTCGAAGTTTGCTCCTATTTTTGAAAAACAAAATTTAAATCTCATAACATGAAAAAATCAATTTTTTTACTAGGTACATTTCTTTTAATAAGTGCTGTTTCTTTCGCACAAAAAAATGACAAAAAAGCAAAAGCAGTTGAGAATAATACAACGCTAAGCACACCTACCCCTCCAGTTCCTCAAGCAGCTAATCCAAATCAAAACTCTGACGCTAATATGAAGTTTGTTAAGGATGAGTATAATTTCGGAACAATACCAGAAGGTCCAGCAGTAAGTACGGATTTTGAATTTAAAAATATTGGTACAGAACCTATCATTTTGAGTGGTGTTCAAGCTTCTTGCGGATGCACTACACCTACTTGGCCAAAGGAACCAATATTACCGGGCAAAACAGCTAAAGTAACTGCTACGTATAACACCCAAGGTCGTCCAGGCAATTTTGTCAAGACAATCACAATCAACTCTAATGTTGGAACCAAAGTGGTGAAAATAACTGGTAATGTAGAAAAAGCACCAGATGCTTCCGTTCCCGCTAATAATAACAGCATGATGAAACATTAATCTTAAACTAAAAAAAACAAATACGATGAAAAAAATAATCTCATTCTTATTCCTTTTAACAGTGGCATTTACGAGCAATGCACAAAATAATAGCCCTACTGCACCAATCATGAAATTTGTGGAAGAAACACATGACTTTGGAAATATAAAAGAAGGTCCGCTCGCTACTGTAGATTTCAATTTTACCAATACTGGTAAGGAACCTTTACTTATAAGAAACTGTTCTGCATCTTGTGGATGTACTACACCTAATTGGAGCAAAGAGCCAATTCTGCCTGGACAAAAAGGAAAAATCACCGTAACCTATAATACACAAGGAAGAGATGGTAGTTTTAATAAAACGATTTACATTGCTTCCAATGCAAAAAGTGATAAAGAGCGTTATGAAATTTATATCAAAGGAAATGTGATTGCAGATGGAAAAGCAGATGATGCAAAAACGCCAAGCCCTGCTCCTGCTTCTAAACATTAATCAATTTATTTTTATGGTAATAGACTACTTGAAAAGGTAGTCTATTTTTTTTATCGAAATCCCAATTTGATGCAATGGAACAGTTTTAATTTGCTGTAAAAATTTAGTTCTATTCGTAAAAAAAGTGTTTCTTTGATTTGTACTATTCATCATGATTGATTGGTTCTACACTTTAAAAAAAACATTGCTTGTAATTGCCCATTCATGAACCTTCCATTTTTTTTCGCCAAACGAATTGCTATCCACGAAAAGAAAACCTTTTCCTCATTCATAGTGAGAATTGCCATTCTTGCCATCACCTTAAGTGTGGCGGTAATGATAGTTGGAACAGCCATCACACGTGGTTATCAAAAGGAAATCAGCCATAAATTTTATGACTGTTGGGGGCAAATTTATGTCACTCATTTTTTACCTGACCCGAATAGTTTTTTGAATGATGATGTTATGGATAACGATACTGCTTTAGTAAATAAAATGAAGCAAATTCCAAATGTCAAATCGGTGAATTCTTATCGAATTCAATCTTGTTTATTGAAAGCAAAGGATGAAATTGAAGGTGTAGTTTTAAAAGGAATGATAAATGCAAATGGGTTTTCTTCTTTTCAAGACTATTATACGCAAGGACGTCCAATACAATTTAATCCAGCACACTATTCGAACGATGTCGTCATTTCAAAAACTATTTCAGATAAACAACATATTCAACTTGGAGACAAAGTTTTACTTTATTTTCTCAACAAAAATGAATTCCAACCTAAAGTTAGAAAAGTCAATATTTGTGCTATTTATAATACAGGCATTGAAGATTTTGACAAATCCATTATTCTTTGTGATGCAAAACTAATTAATAGCGTAAATAACGACAGCCTCACGGTAATACAAGGTTATGAAATTCATGTCAAGGATAATGGACAAACATTGGAAACAGAAAATAAAATATTCAATTCTTGTTTAGAACCACCGCTACAAACCTATACTCTAGAGAAGCGGTTCAGCAATGTTTTTTCTTGGCTTGGGATGATGAAGATGAATGAGAAGATCATTATTTTTATCATGTTATTAATAGCTATCATCAATATGATAACGGCTTTATTAATTCTCATTTTGGAAAGAACACAAATGGTTGGCATATTGAAGTCTTTAGGGATGTCCAATTTTAATATTCAACAGGTTTTTATTTACTCCAGTCTTTTCATCGTAACAACTGGTATAATACTTGGAACCTTTTTAGGTGTTGGGCTTTGTTTGCTTCAACAAAATGTAGGTTTTATCAATTTGGATGAATCTACCTACTATATCAAGCAAGTTCCTATCAGTTTAGAACTATCAACAATAGTTTGGATTGATGTCAGTACTATCATAATTTGTATAATATTATTGCTTATACCTAGTTATATCATTCGTACTATTTCGCCTACCAAAGCCCTTCGATTTAATTGAGCAATACAGAAACATATAAAGCATTTTGTAGAACGCGCACGCTTCCGCTTTTTATACAACCCGAATGGTGGGATGCGCATTATTCCTATTGGGATGTATTAATTGTTTCGTACCAAGGCTACTCACTATATTTTCCGTATTGCATTGAAAAAAAATGGAATATTCGATTCATTCGCAACCCACAATTAACACCATATGCGGGGTATATATTCAGCGATATCCATACCCCATTAGAAATTCAAAACATACTTATTCAAAAATGGAAGGAAGCAATCCCAACTAGTCAAATATTACAAATTGATTTATTCCCAGAAAATGGCTTAGACCTTGCAAATCCTTCTTGGGTAATTACAGAAAAAATTACCAACTTACTTTCCTTAACAAATGTAGACGACGTTTATAAAAAACTAAAGCCCGCATTACAACGCCAAATAAAAAAGGCAACCAAGAATTTAGTTCATGTGGAGAGTGATGATATCACTTTATTTTATTCTTTGTACGAAAAGACATTTCTCAAACAACATATTAAACCTGCCTTCAAATTTTCTGATTTTGAAAGAGTTTGGAAGTTTTGCAAAAAAAATAATGCTGGACAAATCTATTTTTGCAAAGATGATATTGGAAATATACATGCTGCTTTGCTATTGGTATATGATGCCGATAAAGCATATTATTTAGCAGGTGGCACCGATGCAACCTATTATGGTAGTGGGGCTATGAGCTATTTGATGTGGCATACCATTCAAAAAAGTATGGAAATGGGAAAACTTTTTTTTGATTTTGAAGGTAGTATGTTACCAAATGTCAATCGTTTTTTTCAAAATTTTTCTGGAGATGAAATTAAATACCTATCTATTTCTAAAATAGATTCGATTTGGTATTCATGGATAAAAAAAATGAAAAATAAACTTACCGCGAGAAGCCATTAAAAGCCACCAAAATTAGTCTATCTTTTTAAAGATTACACTTGCATTATGCCCGCCAAAACCAAAGGTGTTACTCAATGCAACATTAACTTTTCTAGCTTGCGCACGATGAAATGTAAAATTTAATTTAGGATCCAGTAAATCATCATCCGTAAAGTGATTGATTGTTGGAGGCACCATATCATTTTGTACTGATAAAATAGATGCAATGGACTCAATAGCACCAGCTGCACCCAATAAATGACCAGTCATGGATTTGGTGGAACTAATATTTAATTTGTAGGCATGTTCAGCAAATACTTTTTGGATAGCGGTTACTTCTGCAATATCCCCTAAAGGCGTAGAAGTACCGTGAACATTAATATAATCCACTTCCTCTGGTTGCATTTGTGCATCATTTAACGCATTGGTCATCACAAGAATAACACCCAATCCTTCAGGATGTGGAGCTGTTATATGATGCGCATCAGCACTACAAGCAGATCCTACCAATTCGGCATAAATTTTAGCACCTCGCCTTTTAGCATGTTCATATTCTTCCAATACTATTGCACCACCGCCTTCGCCAAGTACAAAACCATCTCGATCTTTGTCAAAAGGTCGAGAGGCCGTTTTGGCATTTTCATTATTTTCGCTGAGTGCTTTCATGGCGTTAAAACCACCAACTCCAGGGGGAGTAATAGCGGCTTCTGATCCTCCACAAACAATTACATCGGCTTTGCCTAAACGAATAAAATGAGAAGCATCAATGAGTGCATGCGATGAAGATGCACATGCACTTACAGTACAATAATTGGGACCACGAAAGCCATATTTCATAGAAATATGTCCTGCAGCAATATCAGAAATCATTTTGGGGATGAAAAAGGGATTAAATCTAGGTGTTCCGTCTCCGCTGAAAAAATTCTTCATTTCTTCATAGAAAGTACCTATACCGCCAATCCCTGATGCCCATATAACACCAATTCTATCTTTATTTAAGCTTGCATCATCATGAAGATTAGCATCTAAAATTGCTTGATCACTGCTTATAATTGCTAGCTGAGAAAAACGGTCTATTTTTCTTGCTTCTTTTCTATCCATGAAATCTTCTGGATTGAAATTCTTTACTTCACAAGCGAACCTAGTTTTAAATTTATCCGCATCGAATAATGTAATAAAATCAGCACCTGACACGCCATTCATCAACCCATTCCAATATTCTTGAACTGAATTCCCAATGGGTGTGAGTGCACCAAGACCTGTAACGACTACTCGCTTTAATTCCATGCTGAAAAGAGTACGGAGTTGATTTATTTAGCGTATTCTTCTAAATAGGAAACCGCCTGACCTACAGTGGCAATTGTTTCTGCTTGTTCGTCTGGAATAGAAATATTAAATTCTTTTTCAAATTCCATAATTAACTCAACTGTATCTAATGAATCCGCACCTAAATCATTGGTGAAACTTGCTTCATTAACTACTTCTGCTTCGTCTACACCTAATTTATCAACGATAATTTTTTTAACTCGAGCTGCTATTTCTGACATATTTTTTTATTTAGAATGCAAAAATATATTTTTAATTGAATTGTTCAAGCATTATTCCATATTTGTTGGCAATGTGAGTAAATTAGGCATAACCTATTCTCTACTTTATTTGCCTCTCCTACGATATTCCCAAGGAGCAATTGGATTAGCTTGGCTCCAAAGCCCTATGGATAAAGCTTTTGCGGACCGTTCTGCTTGAGCAAACCTAATGTCTTGCGAATACTTTTTAAAATGCCAGGCAAAACCGTTTTGAACCATCTGCAAATTAATATTTTTTGTACCAACATAAACCGCCCCTATAATCCTCTTATATCTATCCAATTTTTTATACACCACTCGAATGGGTTGGTTGAAAATGTAATTGCCTAAAGCTTGCTTTGCTACTTTATAATAATCTTGTCCTCTCTCTGGGCAATCAATGTCTTGCAAACGAATTCTATACAGCGTATTTCCATCTACCAACAAATCAAACGTGTCACCATCCATTATTTTAACTGCTTTCCCATGCAATGTTTGTTGCGCTTGCGACACTGAGGAAAGGAGCAAAAATGCAATTAGAAGAGGAAGTCGTAAGTAGAAAGTAGATAGAAGAAAGTATCTCAATGAGTATAAGGTAGTTAGTAATGAGTAATGAGTAGTTAGTGATGAGAATTTGGAATTTGGAATTTGGAATTTGGAATTTGGAATTTACGAATTGGAATTTACGAATTGGAATTTACTTTAGTTTATACGTTGCAGGTATGCTAAAAGGAAAATCCAATTCCTTATCAAAATCATATTTATTAATATCCATATCGAGCTCAACCGCTCCTTTCACATCTTGAATATGGTAAGTTCTTTCTATTGGAAAATGCCTGCCTTCAAAATAATCGTATTGCGTCATGGCAATCAACAATGAACTTGTTGACACAGAACTTCGCATGGTCTGCATTTGCATTTGCTTGAGTGTACTATCGCCTTTATTAAAGGTTAATTGATTATTGTATTCAGGACTTACAATGAAAATAGTACTCAATGATCCTAACTCTTTAATGTCCGAAATATGTCCGTCTGTTGCGATAGCATTCCCGATAATGATTTCTTGCAAAGTATTAAAATCAACCTGAATATTGATGAGTTTTTGTATATCTTTATAACTATACAAATATTTTTGTTTATTAATTTTCTCCATTGCTTTTACACTATCTGGCGTGATTATCGCTCTAACCACTTCGCCTATGATTGGTGCATTAATACTTACCCAAATAACTTTTCCTTTAAGCATTCTAAAATTGGCATTGAAACTTTGTTTTTGGTCTTCTGATTCAAAATGCAATTTTGCTTTACTCTGAAAAGTAGTATATTTTTTTTGAGCGTTTGCAATAATTTGTCTTGCCAATAGAGTATCAAAACTCGGTATTTTTAAAGAATCTTTTTTTACATAAACGGAACTATCTATTACAACGGTTACCAAATTCCCCTTATCGTGCTTTCGTTCTTCTTTCTTCTCAACACGCTTTTCTTTTCTAGCTTCCTTTTTTTTATTTTTAATAAAAAATGGTTTTACAATATTACAACTATTGAAAAGGCAAAAAAGAACAAGCAAAAGGAGATAAATTCTTTTAATCATATATGGTTTTATTCTTTATTTTTTTAAGTAATATTTCATTCATTTCCCCTTTTGATTTTGCTTTCTGCCAAAGATCAATTGCCTTATCCTTTTCATTTAATTTATAATACACATCACCCAAATGTTCGTATAAGGCACCATCATCTTCTCCACCAGCATGAATCGCATCTTCAATGTAAGATTTAGCATCCGTATATTTCCCTTGTTGAAAAAGAACCCATCCATAAGTATCTAAATAGGATTTCGATTGCGGTTGAAGTGTTAGTGATTTTTTGGACATCTGCATGGCCACATCCAATTTCTCTTTTCTTAAAGATAAATAATACGCATAATTATTAAGTGTAGACGCATCATTCGGATTTAATTTTAATGCTGCATCAAAATTACTATCGCTGGCTGCATAATTTTTTAAGGTATAAAAAGCATCCCCTAAAGTAGCATATAATTGCGCAAGCAAAGGTTCATTATTATCTATATATTGAATTGCTTTTTGCAATGGTATAATAGCCATAGTAGGCTCTTTCCGCTGAATGTATGCAAATCCTAAATAAAAATAAGGAAGTGCGTTTTTGGGAAACAATCGAGCACATTTTTTAGCGGAAATTAATATGCTATCTTGATTTTGCATATCCGCATATACAGATAGAAGTTGCTCCCAAATAGGCATGCTGGAAGAATCTATTTTCAGATAATTATTATATTGATTCGCAGCTTCCCGGTAATTTTTTACCGCATATAATAAATCGGCATAGAAGGCCAACGCGTTTTTGTTTTCAGGTGCTTCAAGTGTAATATTCTTAGCCATTTCTAGCATTACTTTTGTTTCTGCATGGTTTGTGTCCAAATCATTTTTTTGCATGAAGGGCATTAATAAGGCTAGCTTATTGTCGATGTCTACATTTTGATTCTGCATAGCAAGCTTTACATACGCTTGGTATTTTGATGTATTATTTTGTTGCAAATAATATTGCGCCAAGGCAACAAGTGCCATTGGTTCATGCATGTAATTTAATTCTATTTGCGCATACATTTTCTTTACCTGCATGCTATCTCCTTCCGATTGATAAATATCCGCAATCATGATTGGATACTGTACGTCATAAGGATAAAGTGCCTTCAACTTATTGATTTCAAAAATGGCGGAATCTACTTTTTCCAAATTCAAATAAATATTTTTCTTCTGCAGGGCTATATCTTCATTAAAGCCAAATGATTTTTCTAAGCTTTCAAAACAAAATAATGCCTGTTCGTATTGTTTATTTTTGAGACAGAGCATGGCTTTTTTAAATCCATATTCTTCTTCTTGCGGATACTTTTTAATGAGTAAATCAAGTTGTGTTTCAGCCAATTTGAATTTATTTCCATAAACCAATAATTGCGTATAAAATTCTTGAAAGTATTTATTTTGAGAATCTAGTTTTACTGCTTTCTCTGCATTTTTTTCCGCATTGATTAAGTCATTTCTCAACAATTGCAACTTCCCCAAATTATAATAGGCCGTGGCATACTTCGGGTATTTTGCAGCAAATTCTGTATATAATTGTAGGGCCGTTTTTGAATTACCAATGAGTCTTTCTTTTTCTGCACGAAAAAAAAATTCATTTTCTTTCGTAAAATCGGATTGGAAATAAGTAGAAGAAACTTTGCTTGCATGTATTGCTTTTTTAGGCGTGTTGCAAGATAAACAAGCCAGTAAAAAAAATAATATGCAATAGTTGCTTGGTGTCATTTAGGATGTGAAAGAGTAATCTCCCAGACTTAACTCTTCAGGTTTAGCTTGGCAATTTACGTAATTTCCGAGTAATGATTTACGGATAATTATCGCTTGCAAATTGGAGTGCTCCCCTACTATACTATTTTGAACAATAGAATTAGTAACCTTACTATTCGCTTCTAATGAACTATGCGGTCCAATAACAGAATTAATAACTTCTACATTTTCCCCAATAAAACAAGGTTGGATAATGGTACTGTTTTCAATCTTGGCGCTTGGATGTTGCATTGTTTCAAAAGCCTTTTTTATTTCTAACACTCTTTCAAGTGTATACAGAGTTGCATCCTTATTACCACAATCCAGCCACTCTTCTACATTATCAGAATAAAACGAAACCCCTTTTTGTTTCATGTTTTCCATGGCATCCGTTATTTGATATTCTCCTTTTATTTTAATATCATTATCTAAGAGATATTGCAATTCTTGTTTTAAATTTTCTCCATCTTTAAAATAATATACCCCAATAATAGCAAGGTCTGAAATAAAATCTTTAGGCTTTTCTATAAACTCCGTGATTAACCCTTCATCATTTATTTTTACAACTCCGAAAGAACTTGGGTCGTCCACTTTTTGTGTCCAAATGATAGCATCCTTATTTGTATCTATAGAAAATGCTGCTTTGAACAAGGTATCTGCAAATGCAATAAAAACGTTTCCTTTCAAACATTCAGATGCACACAAAATAGCATGCGCTGTACCTAGCGGTGTATCCTGATAAAATATTTTACCAATTGCCCCAAATTTTGCAGCTACGGCAATTAAATTTTTTTCTGCTTCTTCTCCAAATGCACGGCTAATGATGAAAGCTATTTCTTCTATTTTTTGATCTGTTGTGTTGATAATGTCTTCCACAATTCTATGCACCATTGGTTTTCCAGCAATAGGAATAAGTGGTTTCGGGGTTGTAAGTGTATGTGGTCTCATTCGTTTACCCATACCTGCCATTGGAATGATTATGTTCATATATTCTATTTATGTATAAAAAAATAATTAAGTTTTTGTGTCCTATTTAGGTGCCAGTACTTCCAAATCCACCGATGCCTCTTTGTGTGTGTTCAATGTCAGCAACTGCTTGCCATTCTGCGATTTCATATTTCGCAATAACCAATTGTGCAATACGATCCCCATCACGAATGGTTTGCGCTTCATTGGATAAATTGATTAAAATAATTTTTATTTCGCCTCGATAATCACTATCGATAGTTCCTGGTGTATTTAAACAAGTAATGCCTTGCTTTATTGCCAATCCACTGCGAGGTCTGACTTGCGCTTCTGTTCCACTTGGCAATGCAATATGAATTCCAGTAGGAATCAGTGTTCTTTCTAAGGGCTGTAATACAACTTCATGTGAAAGATAAGCGTATAAATCCATTCCTGCAGATCCAAGTGTTTGATAAGCAGGATGAGGATGAGGACTATGATTAACGATGGCTATTTTCATGCAAGGTTTGCGAATGTAATATCATTTTCGGATATGCAAAAATTGGCTACTCGTGCTAGAAATTTAGACTATTCTAAAAACACCATTAAACACAGAACCAGCTTGACCACTAAGAGAAATTTGATTAAAATGCTGTCCATCGATATTCGTACATTTAACCAATAAACTACCTCCTAAGGTTTTTACTGTAATCTCATGTACACCTATTTGATCTTGAACACTGGAAATTGCACATGCAACTACGCCAGTGCCGCAGGACAAAGTTTCATCTTCCACACCGCGCTCATAGGTACGTACAAAAAGACTTTTGTCAGCTAATCTTTCTACAAAATTAACATTGATGCCTTCCTCTTTATATACTGGGCTATTTCGAATTAAAGCACCTTCTTTTTTGATGTCCATGTCTGCAACACCTTCTGTAAAATGCACATAATGTGGAGAGCCTGAATTCAATTGAAAATAGGTTTCTTTAATCAAAATAGAATCAATGTCACTCATTTTCAATTCCACTTCTCCTTGTTGGCGAATGCTAGCTTCATGTTTGCCATCTATAGCATGAAAAGTTGTATGGTTATCTATGATGCCCAAATCCTTTGCAAATACAGCCATGCATCTACCACCATTACCACACATCGTACTTTCATTGCCATCGCTGTTATAATACTTCATATCAAAATCAGATTCTGTAGAAGTATTTAAGATCATTAATCCATCCGCACCGATTCCAAAATGTCTATCGCAAAGTTTTTTAATTAGTGCAGCATCTATAGTATTGTGCATGTTTTCTCTATTATCTAAAATAATAAAATCATTGCCTGTTCCTTGGTATTTATAAAAATGAATATGCATAGTTAGTTGTGTAAATTTTTGTTTGGTTATTAAATAAAAAGGCTACTATGGTAGTAGCCTTTTTTGATAAGTTTAAAAAAAATTAGTTTTTGATGAAAGAGCTTAAACCAGTCTTACCATTATTGGTAACCACCAAAAAGTAAGAACCAGCATTCAATGTGGATGTAGACAATTGCGCACTTTGATTTGAAGAGGTAGTAGACATGATTTTTTTACCGAATATATCAAATACGGTGTAAGTACTGATACCGCTAGTATTTCCTTCAACAGATACATTCAATTGATCTTGTGTTGGGTTCGGTGACAAAGTAATCGTTGCGTCTAATTTATGTAAATCATTCACTGCATTTGGTTTTTCAGTGATCATAGTACTACCTGTGTAAATTTTATCACCTGTAGGATTACCATTCGCATCTGCAAAATTACATGCAGCGTAGAAGTTAACATTTCCTGATAATGCGGCAGGCGCTGTCCAGCTATAAGTCCATGAATAAATGGTACCAGTTACAGTTGCACTTGCAGGGCCAGTGTGCGTTGCATAATAAGTGCTTTTGATTTGCGAACCTGTACCAGCAGCAAAAGTTCCAGCATGTACATTAGTAGCTCCTTTATAAGCAGTAGATTGAAAACCTATAGCAGCAGTAGTTGCTGTTCCTGAATAAGCTACATATACATTATAGGTAGTACCTGGCACATATTGACTTACAGGGACTGAAGTAATTATATCTTGAACAATGATATTTACATTCGTCGCTGCAACCGCCGTACCAGTATGACAACCTGCTGTGGCACAAGTAGTATTGCTACTTTGCGGACTTCCTGTATAATCAGAGCCACCTTTCCCGGTTGAGTCAGATTTAAAAACAATAAATGCGGCTCCAAGTCCGAAAAATAAAAGTGTAATTTTCTTCAATTTCATGGTAGATAATTTTATTTTCCAAATGTATACCAAGTATTTATAAAATCATAATTTATAAATTAAAAATATTTTGTTCGTCAACTTACATCCGAATGAATAAATTTGCGCCATGAAAGGAAAGAAACTTAAACGTTTTGCAGAATTGACTACTTTTAAAAATGTTTTGGAATACCCAACGGATAGCAAGTCGGAATGGGCAAACATTTTTAATTCAAATGAAATGATACTCGAATTGGCTTGTGGCAAAGGCGAGTATACCGTTGAAATGGCACAGGCTTTTCCAGATAAAAATTTTATTGGTGTAGATATAAAAGGGAATCGAATGTATGTTGGTGCTAAGCTGGCATTACTAAAAGAGATTGCGAATGTTTGTTTCCTACGTACGCAAATTGAAAGGATTACAGATTATTTTCATCCGAATTCTATTGCCGAAATTTGGATTACATTTCCAGATCCTTTTCTCCGAGAATCTAAAGCCAAGAACCGATTGACACACCATAAATTCCTGGCGATGTACCAACAAATTCTACAACCAAATGGCATTATTCACCTCAAAACAGATTCGGTAGAGTTGTATACATTTACTTTAGAAATGATAGCACATCACCATTGTACTATCATTGAAAATAATGCCAATATTTATCAGCATGGCTCGCCAAAATTCCCTTTGTCGATTCAAACATTCTATGAGAAAATGCATTTGCTGGACAATAGAACTATTCGATATGTTAGCTTTAGATTGCCTAATGAAAAAATAATTATTCCGCCTAAAAAAACAAAAGATGAAGAAGCCGCTGTTTGAGGATGAGGAATTTTATGTGAATGATAGTGGCTTATATGTTTTCACAGCAGAGCACTTATTGAAAAGGGGATATTGTTGCGGTAATGGATGTCTCCATTGTCCTTTTGATTATAAGAATGTTGTCGATGAAAAAAAGAAAAAGAATTTACAAGAAGCGAAACAAACTAATAACCAAACTTAAGCAATAACTTGTCGGACTGGATACAACATATTTATACAATTGTTCGTAAAATACCTAAAGGGAAAGTGACCAATTATGGCGCTATTGCAGATGTTGTAGGCGCACGAACCACTTCAAGAATGGTAGGCTGGGCAATGAATGCAGCACATACAGTTACGCCACCCGTACCTGCACATCGAGTAGTGAATCGCAAGGGTTTATTAACTGGCCGACATCATTTTGGAACTCCTACCCTCATGCAAGAATTATTAGAAGCAGAAGGAATTAAGATACATGAAAATCAAGTGGTGGATTTTGAAAAACACTTCTGGAAACCGGAGTAAGTATAAAGTAGAAAGTAAAGAGTAGAAAGTAAAAAGAAAAAAGAAAGCAAAAAGTAGAAAGTATTTTAAAATTTGAAAATGTGTCAATTTGAATATTTGAAAATTTAAGAATAGCGATTTACCTTACGCCTTATGCCTTATTACTTACGCCTAATTTAAAAATAAAATGAAAGTAGTGAAACAAAAAAAAATGATTCTCGACACAGATATGCTGGAAGAGGCATTTTTTGAAGATGTAAAATTATTTGGCATCGTATCGCCCGTAGAACCTTATCACTTGATATGGAATTTGAATCATGCCTTTAATTATAGTTTTGAACGAAACCATGAAGCAGAAGTACAATTCAAAGACATTTACTATTCTGTATTCTATTATGCAGATGAAGAGAAGTTGATTGAACATTATATTTTTGCCAATCGCAACAAAACCAATTATATGATTGCGGAAGCAAAAAATATAGATTTTATATGGATGATGAAAGGAAATATTCATTCCTTGTTTTTCCTTTCCCAAGTTTCAAGTTTATTAGAATCCATTCAACACATTGACTATTCGATGGAAATAAATCCTGAACATCTTAAATCGAAACAACATTTAATTGTATAATTGATTATTATTATTCAAAAAAAAAGTTACTTTTAAGCCCTAATTGTAAAACAAGTTTATGCTTCGTACTTTAATATGCTTTTCATTCCTTGCTATCATTGCTTTTACTTCTTGCACCAAAAAAACAGGATCTAAAAAAGCTTGTTTTAATATTTCGAACGCTTCACCAAAAGTTGGAGACACCTTATACTTTCTGAATTGCTCAGAAAATTACAAAAGCAATCTTTGGACCATGCCTGATGGCACCATACAAACCTCTAGACACGCAAGTTTTGTAGCTCCTGCTGCTGGCATGTATGCAGTACGGTTAACCATTAGTAGTGATTATGTATTATTTGTGGATACTACAAATGTTATTAAAACATTTACTTCCGTGATCCCATAGGCGTTTTAAATAACCCGCTTTATTTCCATTATTTTGTCCGAACCATCCTCTTCGCAATACAAGTTACCTATTCTATTTTCTCTTGTATTGATTATAGGTATGATGATAGGCTTCAGACTCTCTCGTTCCTTCAATCATTCCCTTCCCTTTACAAACCAAAATTCCACCACGCATGTAGACGATATGATTCAACTCATCGCGGATAAATATGTGGATAGTATTGATACAAAGAAATTAGTGGAGAATGGAATTGAAGGAATTATTAGTCAGCTAGATCCGCATACAGTTTATATTCCAAAGGAAGATTTAACAAGAGTGAATGAAGAATTAGAAGGTGAATTTTATGGCATCGGTGTTGAATTTTATTTAAACAATGATTCCATTCATATTGCTTCGATTTTAGCAAACGGTCCTGCAGACCATACAGAATTACAAGCCGGAGATCAAATTATTCAAATTGATGACAGCATCGTTTCTGGCAAACAATTGACAGATGAAGAGGTGATCAAAAGAATCCGTGGCAATTTAAACACAGAAGTGAAACTAGTTGTATTGCATCCAAATAAAGTAAAAGCTACTTGTGTCCTTCATCGTGGAATAGTGCCATACAAAAGTGTAGTTGCTTCGGTCATGCTAACACCGACTATTGGCTATATCAAAATTCGACTTTTTAGCGAAACCACTTTTACTGAATTTAAAACTGCACTGGAACAACTAATAAAACTCCATGCACAAAAATTGATCATTGATGTGAGAGATAATCCTGGTGGTTATATGGAAGCGGTTTCCAATATTGCCGATGAATTGATAGCAGGAAATAAAAATTTAATTACAACTAAAGGAAATCACGAAACCGATATTCGCAAGACTGCAAACCTTGGTTTATTTGAAAAAGGGGATCTTGCTATATTGGTAAATGAAGGTTCTGCATCCGCCAGTGAAATACTTTCTGGCGTGATACAAGATTTGGATAGAGGTATCGTTATCGGGCGGCGAACTTTTGGCAAAGGCCTTGTGCAAGAACAATTTGAATTGCCAGATGGCTCGGCTTTACGCATTACAACAGCTCGGTATTACTTGCCTAGTGGGCGTTGTATCCAAAAATCTTATGCAAAAGGAAAGGAAGAATATAGCCAAGATATCATCCGCCGTTTTCATAATGGACAACTCTCTAATAATGATTCAACACATGCCAAACCAGAAATTTTTTATACATCATTAAAAAGAAAAGTATATGGTGGCGAAGGAATTACACCCGATATTTTTGTTCCATTAGATACCACTAATGATGCAAGTTTAGAAGATTTTTACGCCGCGCATGCTGTTGAAGAATACACACATCGTTATTATTTCTACCATAAAAATGAATTCACTACCTATACGAATTTAGATGTATTTAGTCGCCAATTCAGTATTTCCAAAACCATGATGGACGATTTTTATGCCTACACAAAATCTTTAAAAATCAATACGAATGGATTGCAACAGTCGCAACTTGTACAAAAATTACAAACCTTATTGCGAGCAGAATTTGCCAAACTTTTATTTCAATCCAATGGCCATTATTTGGAATTGAGTAAGGATGATACAATGATACAATTGGCTTTGAAAAAATTGAATGCATTGCAATAAATTATTGACTATACTATTTTTTAATGAAAATTATTTGGGCGGCATACACGCTCTCATTCCAAGTCCGTCCACACCGAGGCGGATGTGGTACGGGCTTTCCATTCGATCGTTGCCGCAATACACGAATCATGAAGAATATTTTGTGCTCAACATTTTTAGTCAAGTCTTCAAATTATTTTCACTACTTCTGAATAGATATTTTGCCCGAATATTTTTCACCAATCGAATTGATTATTGTATAAATATAAGTACCAGCATTTATATTTCTTACATCTAGAATAAATTGAGACGGTGAAGAATCTAAATTTTCAAATCGCAATTTTTTTCCCGTTAAATCTGTAAGCACTAATGAATTCATTTTGGCTTGACCCATATTGTGATAATCGAATGTGATAAAATCATGTGATGGATTCGGGTATACTCTTATACTTTCCTGTGTTTTTAAAGAAGTTTTGGTTCTCCTTTTATTTTCAGTTATTTCAACAGTTGAAATATGCGGAACACAAAGATGGTAAAAAAAGCATAAAGCATTTTGCGCTCGTTGTGATGCTAAAGAATTTGGTAATGCATTTGCGATTACTTGGAGCTTCGCAATCTCAGGAGAATCCAATTGGTTTATCTCTCTATTATTTCTTTTTAATGTTATTATAAAATCAAATAAGGAATCGTATAAATAAAAATCTCTGGTTTCTGAATCCCCTAAGCTAAAATCATTTAGAATGGCATTCAGTGCTGCTCGAGCTTGTGTTGTATCATTTAAACCTAGATAGAATTCTGCCAAATCATACCTCGAACTTGGTGTTCCAATTTTATAAATCCAATTCGGGATGCTATCATATTCCGTTCTTGTAGAATCAGTTAAAATGCCATGTATAATCTGGTTACATAATCCATTCTGTTTTCTATTCAATTCTGATAATGTTCTTTCTAGTGCATCTCTATAAGTATCCGACTGCCATGAATCTTGAATCAATTCTATCATGCTTTCTGACATTGGATTTGGCTTTTCATATTGCAAATATTCTAAAAAAGATAAGTCCTTTGTTGCATTTGGATTTGCTAATAATACCTCCAATAATAATGAAGGTGGCAACATATTATTTTCGGCTACTTCATGCAACGCTTCTGTAGTTACAAATGGAGATTCAGACAAAAGTTGACTTCTTAATGCTATGATTCCTTCTCCCCATGTTTCTATCAATTCATTAATAAATTCCTCTGTATTTCCACCATCTAATAAATTGACATAATTGTACAACACTATATTATAATCTGCATTCAATACATAATATGCACTTTTGGATGTAGATAAACCATCATTCAAATTGGTTGGATCATCTACCTCCCCAATATGAGAATAACAAGAATTAGCAGTGACACTATACACATTTACCATTGGCCAATTATAACCTACAGGTTCGGTAATGCCACCACTGTGAAAATAATCTATAGGAATTGAACTTAGGTTGTAGATATCGCTATAATTTACAGTGGAAGAATTTTCAAACTTATTTCCTACTGAATGGTATTGATAATTTTGATGCTTGTTAATACCTCCCGAATTTGTATTCGTGTTATCAAATTGAAGCATGTGATAGGTATTGCCATCTTGTGTATTACATGCGTATTTTAATCCGTGTTCTACATGCCCAGGATTGCTTTCATATCTATCTCCCAATGAAATATTACCATAGGTTAAATCTTTAAATTTATTCTTGTAGACTACATTATCATTCACACAATTTTGCAACCACAAACCAAGACTGATACTAGATTGACCATTACCAATAAACTCATTTTCTTACATTCTAAAATCAGGTGTTTCATACATCGCAACGCCATAAGGTAAAGTAAACCAGCCAGGGCTTGTGACAGAGCCGATGGCGAATTTATTTCTGGTGAGTACTGGCGAATTGACTGCATTGAGTAATACACCATATTGATTACCTGTAAACACAGTTTGGTCACTTACAATAGGGCGATATTGAGACCATCCCATAGACTCAACTGCATTGTCAAAATTATCAAAAGTGTTCGGCAATACTGCATTACATGGATAGGTATTGCTATTGCCACATGCAGACTTTAAATTATAATTGGCATCAATAGAATATATCCCTTTTTGATTGGGAACATTCGCATCTGTTTGTAAGTTTTTAAATGCACATCCGTAAAAATTAATGCCATCTATACCCCACATACTGACATGATAAGCAAAAGGAGTTTGTGCATGCATATCATCATTGACCTCAAAGGTGCATTTTGAAAACACACTACGGTCAGCAATGGGAGTACCAACACTATTCTTATTTTGGTACTTCATAAATTCTAAACTTCTTCTGTTATTTTTAAATATAGAATTATACGCCATGATAATTCCGCCACCCAATGTGCCATAATTATAATTGGCTATACCATTTTCAGAATTCTCAATGATTGCACCATTTTTTATTTCGCAATAGCCTTGTGTATAATACCCACCGCTAGTTGATATTTGTCTAAGGCTTGGGTCTGCCTCTAGATAAATACCAGTCCACATAGCATCGCAACTATTGGTAAGCGTAGCACCATCTATGATTAATTTTGCGCCTTTCTCTACTATTATTTTTCCATATTTAGGTAAATGAATGGTAGTAGGATTATTAGTAGCTCCAGAAATCGTAAGCGTATGACCAGCTATTACTTTTATTGAACCTTCAATATATTTATCACCAGTCCATGAAGTGTTTGCATTAATATTATCCGTAACGCCAGGGTTATTATTCGGGATATATAAGTCGCTTTGCCAAATGCCACGACCATGTGAAGCCATTACTAATTTTCCACTGCAATGATTTATTTCTAATTTCATTAGCATATTAGGCGGCAAATTGGGTTGTCCAGTTTTGCCATCATTAAAACAAGTCCAAAAGCTTTGTGAAGGATTATTGGCATCATAGTTTAGCATAAATACACCGATGTCTGTACCTGCATATACCACATCTGTTCCTTGATGAAGCACTATACAATTTACAGGTATTTCTCTTGGTAAACCATCAGACATATCTATCCAATTATCTCCCCAATCATCAGAATATAAAACCCTTGCAGTATTTGTATTACCCGCAGTTACATCACCAAGGCTTACCCACACCCTATTTGGATTAGCATTATCCATTTGAATATCAGTAATTTTTTTATTGAATGCATCTGTAGGCGTCACAGGTACCCATTTATATGGAGTTTCATTGCTATTAACTTTTCTTCTAAATAACTTTTTTGCACCATCCATATTGTCTCCCCATTGATAAGCTATATATCCGTGCAAAATATTATTTGATGAGTTATTTGGCTCGTCTAAATCTACTGCAATTCTATGAATATTTGTACCATTATCGTTGGCGAATTGACTTGTTCCATTAAAATTTGGTATTTCTTGTACTTTGTCGTTGTTAACGCCAGTAATCTCAGCTGTTACATTTGTTAATTGATTGTTTTCATATCTCCATAGCCTTGCTTGTGGCCAATATAATCTCCCTCTACTATCATTAAAAAATGGAGTGATGTAAGTTTGTCTGTCTTCTTTATGCCCTAATTGATCTATAAAGTGATATAATACACGAGACATTCCTGGGCCACTAATTTGTAAATTATTATCTTGATTTTTCAAATAAGCTTGATCAGGATTATTTTTATTAAATATCGCTTGAAAATCATCTCCTGATTTCATATAGTGCCACTTTGGCGTTTTACTAGGCTCATAGGAAAGAGTACCATCATGCATACAGCCACCCAACAACATACCGCCTGCTTCACTAGAAGCCATGCCATAAAACTGATTGCAACCAATTCCACTTCCACTAATGTTTTCTGTATCTAAAGCATCATTAGGTATGACACCAGATCTTTTGATACCAAGACCACCATCTGTGCCAAAGTATAGTATATCATCTTCCCCATCATTACCAGTATCACCGTGGTAAATAACTATACTACGAATGTCTGCATGGTTGGTTGTAGTTGAAGTTGATTTGTAAGTAGATATTTGGGTAAAAGTAGATCCACCGTCTATACTTATGTACATTACCTCTCTTCCAAAGTACATAATATCAGGATTGTCTTTCGACTTAACAAAAACATATCCTCCATCTCCAAAAGAAGGTAGCGTGTGTGGGGTATTTGATGAACGGTTTATCATACTCCATTGCGCTGTTGTCATATTATACTTCCATAATACTGCTTCAGGACCAGGTATTATGCATAAACCAGTAGTACTACTTGTAAATTCACTACAGCACATACTTGGGTCGAAAACTTGAACATTTCCTATAGTTTTAATTTCTCTATTTGTCATAGCATAGAGAGTGTTAGCATCATATGCTGATATCTCAAAATGCCAGCATGGGTCCATATTATCTCCCCCACCTATTGATAAATTTTCGAAGCCACTTGTGAGTGATGTTAATGTAAATGTAGAAGGAGAGGTAAATACAACATGATAAGTATTTGAATAAGCTTTTCCTCCTTCTGAAATCCAACATTCATTATTATTTCCTGGTCTAGGCTCTATATTTCTCCCCCATTCAGATGTATTAATTTGTTGCCATGTTCCCGTAGTACTTGGTTGAGCGAAGAATCCTTTACTAGTTAGGGCATACAGAATAGTACCATTTTGATTAAATTTTATACTTGTAACGGTTGCATTATCCACATTCGCTATGGTATTGAAATCCGCATCAACCTCCCATGTTGCTCCACCGTCTGTAGATTTAATAATACCTATTCCGACTTTGCCTAAATTATTGTAGAACCCTCTTCCTTCTAATTGTATAGCAGTACCTGCGTAAATTATATTATTATTTGTAGGATTAACTGCTATACAGTTGACCATAAAACCAGACGGTAGTATATTATTCCCTCCATCAGTAATATTGACCCAGTCTGGTCCTCCTGTAGCATTAGCATTCGTAGTTTTAAAAATCCCACCAAAAGTGGCAACTAATATATAGTCATTGTACAAAGGTGCAGTTGAGTTAACCCACACATCATTTAGTAGCCCATATTGTTGAAAAGAAAGGTTTTTTGGGCCCAAAAATTCCCAACTACCATTAAATATTGGATTTCGGTTTTCACATAGAGAATTTCTATTATTCGCTGCATCTTTGAATGCTTTGCCGGCTGCTGAAAATCTGCTAAATCCAAATGTGAAAGTATTAGATGTTCTATAATCCCATACAGTTGCAATCCTGTTCATGTTTTTATTAACTCTTCCAGTATCTGTTCCAAGGTCTATAAATAAATTGCTTTTATATACTTTCATTAGGCTATCAAAACTAACAGTTGTATCTGCTGCTAATGATTGAAGGGGAACCATTGTTCCCTGACCCTTCACAATTGCACAAAAGAATAATAATAAAAAAGACAACATCAGTTTCAATGAAAAGAATTGATAGTTTTTCATATAATAGTGGTTTTATTGTTTAATAATTTTTGTTGTTATATTAGTTACGTTATTTCGCAAATTGAGTACATACATACCAGTTGATAGTAACGTTATATCAATGTTTACATGTCTATCCATCTTACCTTGTATAAATGACCTACCACGTGTATCCAGTAACTGATAATCATAAATTCCATCTGCTTTGATAAATAAATTATTACTTACAGGTATTGGATACACTTCTATTTTATTATTTATATCTTCATCAGAAATCATATCAGGATAATCAAGCAATTCTGCTATGAATATTGACCCATCGGTGAATTGGGGTGTATGTGTACTGAAATCATCATCAACACTTTCTGTACTTCCACAAACAAATAATTTGGTTGGTGAATTTAACACAATTGATATTGCATCCCCCTTATTGCCGCCTATTTGTCTTTTACGAGTTAAGACTCCAATACTATCTAATGCTATTAACCATGCGTCGGCATCATAATTCATTTGTGTATGAATACTATCCAAATCACCATTTTTAGAATAACTATATCCACCTATTAAATAATTGTTTGTATTATTATTTTTTGAAATGCTTCTTACTTCTTCTTCTTCATCGCCTCCCCATGCATTACTCCATTTTAAATTGCCTGATGTGTCAAATCGCATTACCCAATAGTCGTAACTTCCTGATGCATTAAAATGTCCTTGCAAATCAAAGTCGGTAGATGATGTGTGACCTCCAACTATTACACTTTCGCTTTGCTTATCGTAATAAACTTCATTCAAAACATTCCATCCTGTACCTCCACAAGTTCGCCCCCAAATAGTATTCCCAGAGCTATCCCAATGCCCTACATAACCATGTGGTCCTATATTAAAAGGAATTATATTATTTACTAAATCATAATCAGACGACCCTGTAAAACTAGTAAAATAGATACCGCCGTTTTCATCAGATATCATCTTGCACTGCATATCACTATAGCTACCACCTTTTATTTTTACCCATAATTTATTACCTGTATTATCAAATTTTGCCAGAAACCAATCGTAAGAATACATTGGTCCATAATGGCTTCCAAAATCTCCACCAGATGTATCAGTTATGCCTGCGATAAATGCACCTTTATCTATTGTTTCAGCAATGGTATACACGTTGTAGTTAGCGGTATACAAACCTGAAATGGTATTAACCCATAACATATTTCCAACACTATCTACTTTCATTACATAAATGTTTTTATTAGCTGGAAGTGGCGGTAGTGGATGCCCAGCAAATATTCCTGTATCACTCGTTGTTTGTCCTGTAAGCAGAAAGCCACCATCCTTTGAAGCGATTGCGCTCATTACACCACCTTGTATTCTTTTATTCCATAGAATATTTAAATCCTTATCAAAACGCATCATCAATATCCCATATCCATCAACATGTGGTGGCGTAGGAAAATTAAATGGACCATTACCATCTATACCACCTATCCACATTAATCCACCATCTGGTAGAGAAATTAAATCTTGACAAGATAAATAATATCCATTAAAATACTTTATGTTATGTAAGTTCAACTGTGCGTTCGCAAAAAAATAAAATGAAAATATAATAGACAATAATATTGTTTTCATGATTTATCTTTTCTCGAAGATAGTCTTAATATTCAATTAACAAAAAAAATGAATTTTATATTTTTTTACTAATTTTTATTTGATTCTGTCTTAGTTTGCCACAAGATTCTGAGCCACTGCTACAACGAGTCTATCAAAAAGTCTTTTGCCAAAATATCTTCGATTTAATTTGTAACAGAACTCATCTAAATAATTTTGCAAATACTTGGCATTGATTTTATGATAG
>CANJRV010000049.1 GCA_947476825.1 Bacteroidota bacterium
CTTGCGTTGCAGTGCACGCAATTCTGATATACTTTCTTTAACTACAATCTCTAAGGGGTTTGACATATCCATTTATATTATAGTCCAAATATAAACAAAAAAAATGAAACTAACAACATTGGACTATATTTTATTTGGAATTGGTATAATTCTCGTACATCTGTTTCATCGCCATTTAAAAACAGGGTTGTTTTTAGTTTGTCGGCAACCAAATTTTGGACGAAAGTGGTTTTGCCAACTTGCCTAGGTCCAAATATGAGTAATGCTTTTCCTTTGTAAAGCTTGCTCTTTGCGTATTTATCTTGAATTCTGTACAGCATACTTATTCATTGAATGGCAACAAAAGTATACTTTCTTGAAAATAAAATACAATAAAAACATAATATTTTTGGAATTTAATCCAATAAAAACATAATATTTTTGGAATTACTTGCTATCGACTTACACCAACAGAAGCATTTATATTTTAAATTGCAAGCCAAAATTGAAATTGGTTTGCACAAAGAAAAAATGTTGCTTCGCATAATCGCTTGGGTGCATGGTTGTGCGCACATCTGGCATATTGATATAACCACCCTTGAGTTCGCCTTGTATGAAATAATGTTTGTGGTATAATACTTGTAAGCCAATGACAGAAGCAAGACCAAAGCCAGCCACATGAAATTCATCATAACGCGCATTGCCTAATATCGTGGTATTGGATCGTGGATACATCATGCCCGCACCAATTCCTTCAAATCCATTGATATCGAATTGTAGATATTTTCTTTGATGGGTCATCCAAAAATTATCCATCCGACGCAATTCCACATTCAAATAGTTGAGTCCATCGGTATGTTCAAACATCACGAAGTCTTCCTTGAGTGTAATCAAACTGTCGATATAAGTACCGTTGTAATAAGTTGCGGTATTTTCTATTTTTCCATTCACAATTGCTTTTTGATTTTGTACCATCACATATTTCATGTGATCCCAGCCAAAAGAAATGCTATAATTAGTTTTGAAAAAATAGCCCATCCGAAAATTATATTGCGGAATGGTGATTTGATTTGGCTGTACATAAGGGCTAAGGCCAAGCGGCGATTGTCGGTCTTTGGCAACCATCTTTTTTATTTTTATATCGTAACCAATCCCATGAAATGTAACATCTGAAGTTGTAAATGCACATCGATTCCAACCCCAATAAATAAATGCATTGTGTTTGTAAGAGGCTTTCTTTAGTTTCAAAGGAAGTGCAACTGCCGGAAGACTGCATACAAATAAGAATATAGGCAATAGTATTTTTTTTGTTCTGGATAAATGCGTTGCAAGCTGCGTGGAAATTCGAATCATTGTATTAGAATAAAGGATTGGATAAATATTTTGTTTGAATAATGTGTTGGTGGTGTAGCTCATGCCCACAGATGATATATGCACAAGCGCGAACGCTCATAGTATAATTGCTTGCCATGCCAGCGCGTTGCATTGTTTTAGTAGGAAGGTTTACAAAAAATGCAATAGTGGATTGACGAGTAAGCATATATTCTTTCAATAATTTTTTGGTTGGGATAAGATTCGCACACGCTTCTTTTGCAAATTCATTTTCGTCAAAAAATGGAAGAGGTGATTTGTCGTTTCGTGCAAAGCGCATTGCCCTATAAAGTGATACTCTTTCGAAATCGACAAGATGCATCACAATATCTTTAATGCTCCATTTCCCTTCTTCATAGGGTGTTGTTAATTGGTTTTCGGGTAAGGATTGTATAAGCGATACTAAACTCTTTGCATTTAATTTTAATTGGTCTAAAACACTTTTCGTTGAATCTACTTGTTGAATAAACGGTTCATAATATTGCGCATATTCGAGATAGGATGGAAGTGGTATTTTTTTCATCAGTAGACAGAATCGACAAAAGTAAATAATTATTATTACATTAGCTTTGCCTCCTATGTTTGCAATAGATAAAATGTTAAAATGGTCTGCTGTATTCGCTTTCGGCGTGATGTTTTGCATGGCATTTGTTTTTTTTCAAGAACGCATTTGTTTTGCCGATGCTGCTGGTACAGCCATTAATTTGATAGGCACTAAATGCTTCAGTATTCAATTAGATCGCTATGGTGCTTTTATTACACAAGTGCTGCCATTGATTGCAATTTATTGTCACGCTTCATTGAAAACAATTTGCCAATTGTATAGCGTCAATTTTGTACTTTTTCATGCTGCAGTTTTTGCTATCATTTATTATTGGAAACAATACCAATTAGCATTGATTTGGTTATGCTATTTAGTATTGATGATGAGTGATAGTTTTTTTTATGTGCATAATGAAATTTATACAGCACACGCTTATGTATTATTAGGGTTTGCATTTTACCAGAAGGACAGTGATTATCAAACTGGATTTTCATATAAAGGTTATATTCCCTTAGGTTTATTTTGCCTCGGATTATTTTGTCACTTATCTGTAATTTGTACTATCGTATTTGGCTTAGTTTTTTTGTTTGTTCTTGAAGGTAAAAAAAATAAAGGCTATGGATTTATAGTTTGGTTGCTGCTGTTGTGTATTTGCATTTGCATGAAATTTATTTTTCTACAATCTAATTGGTATGACTCCGAAAAGTTAGAATCATTTGGTCGCTGGCATTTATTGACTGAATTATTTACCTTGAAAAGTACCGTTATGTTTTTACATGCTTTATATACAACACATCTTTTCTTTAGTGTATTTACAATTTTTGTTCTTGCATTTTTAATTCGCTTTAAACAATGGATTCATGTGGCATTGATGCTAGGAGCATGTGTCCTTTATTTTGTATTGACGAGTATTTTATTTTCCAATGCTGCACTAATGTTTTATATGCAAAGTGAATGGCTTACTTATTCTATTTTTATTGCTTTTCCATTTGCATATATTGTATTAGCTCGCTTGGATAAATTAGCCTATTTGATTCCAGTCATTGTATTGCAATGTGTTGTGCATATTTATTTGGTTTACCCAAATTATAGTCGTGCTTTACGCTGGAAGAAGAAACAATTGACCTACATGAAAGAAAATCAATTAGCGAAGATGTTGATTTTGCCAAGCACCATCGAAAAGGATAAAGTAATTAGCACTTGGGCAATGGGATATGAAAGTATATTACTAAGTAGTTTGAAAGGCAAAGAACATACACGTACTTTTTATTCATCACCATATATTGTGGAAGCAGATACAAATAGCCAAAGCTTCAATAGGATTGCGATAGGGGGCAATACCTTTGCAGATACGATTTTAGATAAGTCCTATTTTGATTTGCCAAAGGCAGTTTATATTTTTAAAAAGGATGAGTAATTATTGGTGGAAATGCTTAGGTTGAATGGATATATATAAGACAGTAAGAACCTTAGCTACTTTTTATTTTCTACATAAATACAAGAAGCTCATCTGCTTTGCATCACATTTATTTCGCAACTGGATTTAAATATGTGCTTACTGCTTCCGTTTTACTAATCTTGAGTGAAGTTATTTGTAAGTATTAATGAATTGTTTTTGCTAGGCATTATTCTTTCGAGAATTTATATTTGTACAAATTATTACCCTGCTGGACATGCAGAATATAAATACCATTACGTAAACCAGATACGTCAATCTTCGATACGTTTTTTATTTTGATGCATAATTCTCCCTTTAAATTGGTAATATCAATATCTGTATTTGAAACATTATTTGTGATAATATTTAATTCGTTTTTCGTGGGGTTCGGGAAAACAAGAATGGATATCTTATAATTATTTATCGTTTCAATGGTGGTTGCGGTGTTACTTATTTCAACTTTGTGATTGCCTGCAGGTAATAAAATTGTAGTTTCTAAAACACCGATGCTATCTGAATAAATCGAAGCGACAACACTATTGTCTACCAATACAGCATACAGTTGCGCTGGCATTAGATCGGCACCAAATACTTTCACGGTTCTTCCCCCAGCAATATTATTCATGATGTGGTATAACGCATTTGTGTCGCCCAAGGCATTGAAAAAGAAAAGTGTGTTAGTCCAATCAACACCAATAGTATACTTGTTCTGTTGCCCTTTTCCACCAGCTACGGAAACATTCGAACTATCACCAATAGCGATGGTATGCAGAAAAATTAAACTGTCCACGATTGTTGTTGGTTGTACCTCAATTCGCCATGCGCCTGGCGTGGTATGTATAGTGTCAGGTATAAGGCCCAATGGATAATTGATGCCGTCAACATAAAATTCATAGCCAGTACCTCCAATTCTTGTTGTGGTTGAGTTGACTGGCAAGAGTGTTCGAATGGCTACATTGCCGTTTCCATTGGATTGGAGAATGTCCTTTCCATTAAAGGTTTCTATGTGATTAGCAACAGTTGTGTTTACCATATTTCCGTTGATAGAAGGTTGTTTTTGAAAATGCAAAATAAATTTAGCATCTCGCTGATGGGTACTTGTATTTTTTAGATGCAGATGGTCGAGAACTATTACTTGGTTGGGCTTATAAAACAAAACTCGTCGCTTAAATTTATCCAACTTTGCAGTATCGTAACTTAATGCTGCATCAGAAATATTGTAACAATAATCATCACCTGCACCCCATAATTCCCAACTACCTTTTTGTGCGGCTGGCAAAAAAATGTCATTGTAATTCATTAATGTAGGTGATTCATTTTGCCCTCCATCATTGCTAACGTTAGCCCCCCAATTGGTATAATTGTCTGTTGAATCAAATACGCAAATACTGTTGTGTGCAATAGTGCGCATGTAATAATTAATGTAGTGTGGATTGCCATACGATACGTAATAACCCGAGTTGTTTATTTGCGGTGCATTTTTATAAATGCAAAATGAATTGTTGTCGCGATGTTCGTGTCCAGCTTTTTTTGTTGGGGCATCATATACCCAAACCATTGTAGCTGTATCACTCCAATCTGTTCGAGATACGGAAAGCCCAGTTTTATCGCTGAACCAATCATGGGCTAGGTCAGGTTTGATGACCAAAGGAGCAGTGAAATCTTTATACATTAGTTTTTGAAAAATAGGCCAAGTCCAGGTCATGTTTTGTGGTGCAGCATAATATTGTGCTAACCATAAACTGCGTGGGTCATTATAATATTGAGCATGCAGGTAAATAACTCTGTCTCCTTGTTCATTAGTGAAGCCATCGCCCCAATTAATAGTATATCCATCAGGCTGCAGAAAATACCAATATTGATTGATACTATTTTGCACCCAAGTCAAGTCGTTGTAAAAGTTTTTGTCTGTAGCAATTCGCATATTTTCAAAAAACTGAAATTCATCAACCAAACTCCACATGGCATAAGCTGCTGTCCAATTCCAGCCTCCATCATCATCACGATAATAACCTGCAGCAGGAAGGATTTCGTTCACTGCTTTATCATACGTGATTTGATACCATTGTGTGATAGAGTCTTGTTGCAATGGTGTTAGTCCATCTGCCGAATGGAGCACAAGCGCATATTGATTCGCATAAAAAACATTCCAAATATTATGACCTGTAATATAGGCTGTACCTGCCGAAGATAAAATATAGGTATGCATAAAATGACTATCTATCTTATATAGATTTTGGGCAAGATGTTGGCGCATCAACAATGGAAGTGAATCATAGCACCAATCCAATAACATGCCGCCCACATCACCAATGTTGCGAATAAGGGTTTCATTTGTATACCAATCGTAATTGTTGAAATTGAGGGTATCCAATTTGTTATTTATTTGCGTTATCAAAAACCGGCATCGTTTAAGTCCTGTAGAATCGTTGTTTATTTTATAGAGAGCAGAAACAAACTGACCTTGTGCTTGAGCCCATTGTGAATTGAAATCCCATGTCCAAAGTGTGGAATCTGTGCCAAGTAAATACAGTTGAGGATCATTATACCAATTACCGAATACCGCATTATTAAAGTTATTGTACGTTGTTCCGCAATCACCACCACTCATGTTATTCTGTAAATAGGCAAATCTTGTTGAGTCAATATAAATTCGTGGTCGCTTGGCATGAATTGTTGGATAAATCTGTGCATCTGCAAGCATGCTAAAAAAAAGAAGTGCAAAAATTAATTTTATTTCTTTCATGAAAATAGGTTTGCTTTTTTTTAGTTCGTGAGGATGATGTATCAAATGTAAATGTTTTCATTTTTACGGAGAGAATTGGATATGCAGAATGTTATATGAATTCCATATCAGCCGAGAGAAACTGCAGTCATGTCATCCATTGCAAGAAGTTGATTTGCATGTTTGTGTTAGATTTTAGTATTAGAGAGAAGATTAGCAATAATAGTGGAGTACATGCTTCCTGGCATTTCTATTTTATGCCATACTCTACATAAATTTTTGCAGAAATTGTAATCTTTTCAATGGTTAAATCAGTTATATCATTTTGTTCAGATTCGGCTAGCGTATTTGCTTGCTTATTTAAAATCCTTCCTGACATGAATGTATTTGCAACGGAATAGTCAAAACCTCCTTCTTCTATTTCTCGAATGACAATAGGTTTGTCTAATTGTTGACCAATGGCGTCTAGTAAATATTCTGCTTTTTTCTTCGCTGCTTTTATGGCTTCGATTCGTGTATTTTTTAATATTTCCACTCTGGTCGAAATGTCTGTTCCAGTAATTGTAGCATCACTTATTTCCATTTGGTCAATGATGGCAAATGTTTTTCTGACATCAGCAACATTGCTTAGCTTCAAATTATAGGTTTTGGTTGTTATTATTTTTTTTGATTTTTTATTGATGCGAATAGTTTCTGTATTGGCATCTGTTAGTGTAAGTCTGTCTATATTCAAACCGATAGCAATCAATTCACTTTTGAATTTCTCTTCTTGCGATTCTACCGTAATTTTTATACCATCTTTAAATTTCTCTTTTAAAATAATAGAAATATAAATAATGTCTGGTTCCACTTTTTGCTCCGCAGTTCCCACCACTTCAATACGCGGTTTATCGGAAGCAATACTGGTTAACTTGTTTTCGCTTTGTGCATTGCAAATTATTAAATGGAGTAAAAAAATGGAAGTCAATACAATGGATTTGTGCATATGTGTTTGTTTTATTTTTACGTGGATTGGAGATTCAATTTTACTTGCAAAGGAAGTATCCATTTAGGTTCACTAATTTTTTTTTAGAATGATTGATTGGCTAGGATAGTTTGTGGCATAAACATGACGAAGATATTGGATAATACATTAATTTCATCAAATGGGCTTAATACTTTCTCTCCAAAAATCTCTTATTCCTCTATGGCGTAATACTACTAATGAAGCCCTGTATATTGGCATCGAGAATTAAGAAATCGGAGGAGTCTACTGTTCCATCTCCATTTAAATCGGAGGCATAGTAACCACTGGCAAAACCTTGCATGTCTATATCTAGCAATAGATAATCATTTGCATCAATAGCACCGTCTTGATTCAAATCACCATTATACATCGACCAAATATTTTCATTCAATGCATCTATTTCATTGTTGCCGTATGCTTTATTTGCTGCTGTGGTAAAATCATACATATTAGTAGCTGCAACGGTGAAAGGATTGCTGCTCCAAGTTTCTATTGCGCTTCGATGACGGACTACCAAATAATATGAATTTCCTAAACTAGAATATGGAAGGTTACAATAGATGATTCCATTCGTGTTTATTACCCCTTTGTATGAATAGAGAATATTGTATGGAGTATTAGGATCATGTAGTTCTAACGTTAGACTATCTGTTATAAGAGAGTCAGAAATTAAACCTTGATTTGTAAGTACCGATGTCATTGAATTAAAGCCGATGTAATAGCCTTGGATAAATGCTTTGACAGTTAGTGTAGGAGTGAAAGTACAAAATAAGGTAAATTCTACGGAGTCTTTACAACTAAAATTATCAATTATTAATTTATAATTTCCACTTGACAAGTTATTGATGGTTTGGTTGCCATTTGTAAAATAATTGTATGAGTTAGATATGATTATATCATTTCTAATTAAAGAATAGTTGTAATAATTTGAATTGCAATTTGCAAAATTTTATGGGATAAAAACTAAGTTTCCATTATTACAAGCGGCATTATCGGGATTGGAAATATTGCTAATGGATATTCCAATATTACATGGCGGCTCGGATATATGAATTGTTGAAGAAGTATCAGAGCAATTTCCTCCATAAACCACAATATAATATGAACCAGTATCTAAGTCGGTAAAAATTTTGGGAGTACCTGGAACAATGTAAGAACAATAATAACAATAATTATAATAGCTTCCATTTTTGTAAAGTGTCCATGAAAGATTTTCAGGTAATCCATTACAGCTTGTTGCCGTTGCACTCACACTGATTTGTCCATTACTACACCTCCAACCAGTTACATCTTGCACTTTTGTAAATGATGTAATTGAAGTTGCACACGGTGGTTCTGATATATGAACCATCGAAGAGGTATCAGAGCAGGCTCCTCCATAAACCACAATATAATAGGTACCAGTATCTAAGTCGGTAAAAATTTTGGGAGTACCTGGTATAATATAATTGTAATAAGAATAATTATAAAAGCTTCCATCTTTGTATAGTACCCACCAAAGATTTTCAGGTAATCCTTCACAGCCTGTTGCCGTTGCGCTCACGCTAATTTGTCCATCCTGACAACGCCAACCTGTTACATCTTGCACTTTTGTAAACGATGTAATTGAAGTAGCACATGGTGGCTCTGTGATAATAATTGAAGCATTTTGAGTATTGTAGTATTGGGTATATGTCGGGTTGCCATTTATATCTGTACCAGTTTGAATTGAACAATTCTCCACAAAGGTATAATTATAAGTTCCAGCTTGTAACCCAGTATAGGTATACGTTCCATTTGATAAGAACTGGTAGCCAAGGTAAACCCCTCCACAAATGGATGAAACCGACAAAGTAATTGTTCCATTAATGCAGTGATAACCTGTCAAATTAGTATGGGTAACTGATACCCCAGAATAAGAGTAGTAAGTAATAAATGACAATAAGAAATTAAGTAAAATTATTTTTCTCATGATGTGAAGTTTCAATGTAAAACTAAAAGAAACAATTTTAGAAAAATATTTCATTTTGATTTTGGATTGAGGTGAATTATATTGTATTCAAATAATGACTATTAGTTTTATAGCCCAAATTTAGAAAACGCATTTTACATTTTTAGCACTTTAACAAAAGCGGAAAGAGAGCGGTGGTGTTTTTCCAATGTTCTACTTTCCTAACTGCTCAAGTATTTTCCGAGTTACTAAATTTAGCTTATTTGAAACTGTTGTTGAATTATGTTTGTATTCTCTTTAATAAAAAAAAGAAAATAAAAATTCATGAGTAATATAAAATTATTTGAGAACAAAAAAGTCCGTTCTATTTGGAACGAAGAAGAACAGAAATGGTATTTTGTAATTGAAGATGTTGTTTCAATTCTTACGGACAGCAAAGACCCGAAGCAGTATATCAAACGCATGCGCCAAAGAGATGAAGAACTTGCTAAAGGGTGGGTACAATTTGTACCTACCCTAGTCGTGAACACTGCTGGTGGTAAGCAAGGTATGGGTTGTGCAAATACTAAAGGTCTGCTACGTATCATCCAATCCATTCCGTCTCCTAAGGCGGAACCATTCAAACTTTGGTTAGCACAAGTGGGTTCAGATAGAATAGATGAAATTGAGAATCCCGAATTGGCAACGCAACGCACAAGAGAACTTTATAAACTTAAAGGTTATCCAGAAGATTGGATAGAAAAACGGATGCGCAGTATTGCAATTCGTGAAGAGTTGACTGAAGAATGGAAAAACAGAGATGTGAAGGAACAAAAGGAGTATTCAATTCTGACTGCTGAAATTTCCAAAGCCACTTTTGGATTAACACCTTCTCAATATAAAAAAGTAAAGGGCTTGAAGAGCCAAAATTTAAGAGATCATATGAATGATCTTGAATTGATTTTTTCAATGCTTGGTGAAGCTTCAACAACGGCAATCATTAAAACAAAAAATCCAAAAGGATTTATTCAAAATAAAGTGGTGGCCAAACAAGGAGGAAAAGTTGCTGGTGACGCAAGAAAAGCATTAGAAATAAAGACTGGTGAAAAAGTAATTTCAAAAAATAATTATTTGTCTGAGGCGAAAAAATCCGAACAATTGAATAAAGGGAAACAGAAATAATTAGTACGTCTTAGTTACCAGAAAATGGAGCGTTTTTAATAAGTCTTTGGATATTGGTATCAAGTATTAAATAATCAGAGGCATCTACTGTAGCATCTTCTTATTGTTTTTCCTCTATACGATTTTGAATGATGTCCAAAGCCTCTTGATGGCTATATGTTCTAGTGTAAAAGATCTTCTTGTTCTTGTTTAATTAATTCAATGTTGCAATCACTTAATGCTTCATCCCAATCAGTTCCTTCAACCCATGTTATCATAGAAAAAAGTTTTCTTTTTTAAATTTGTCAAGCAATAAAAAATCTCTTATTCCCCTATGGCGTAATACTACTAATAAATCCCTGTATATTGGCATCGAGAATTAAGAAATCGGAGGAGTCTACTGTGCCATCTCCATTTATATCGGAGGCATAGTAACCACTTGCAAAGCCTTGCATGTCTATATCTAATATTAAATAATCATTTGCATCAATAGCACCGTCTTGATTCAAATCACCATTATACATCGACCAAATATTTTCATTCATTACATCTATTTCATTATTCCCGTAAGCTTTATTGGCTGCGGTTGTGAAATCATAATTATTAGTAGCTGCAACTGTGAAAGGATTGCTACTCCATGTTTCTAAGGTATTGCGATGACGTACGACTACATAACAAGATTTGGTAATCACAGTGCCAGGGTATGTGCAAGTGATAGTGCCATTGGATTGTAAAACACCTTTGTAAGTTCCTTCCAAATTATGTGGTATTGCGGCATTGCGCAATTCAACTGTGACGGTATCTACATTTGTGGATGGGTTTGTTTCCATTGCTTCATTGTATAATACATTGGTCATGTTATTCGCGCCAAGATAATAACCTTGAATATGGCATTTTAAATTTAATGTTGCTGTACAGGTATTGATATTTACAGTTGCTGTTCCACTGTTTAAATTCAAGCCTGTACCACCACCGGTTGCAGTTACGGATACAAGGCTATAGGTGCCAGTTTGTGCAACAGGAATGTCCGAACCACTGATATAATTATTAACCGTAAAATTGTTCGTGCCATTGGTGTAAACGACTGTATAAGGTGATGTACCACCAGTTATTGTGACTTTGATATTGGCTGTGGAAGGACTGCAAACGGTTGCTGCGCCTGAGCCATTGGATAAAATAGATTGAGATGGTCCAGGCGGATTTAATACAATTGGATTCACAATGGTATGGTTCGCATTGATTGTTACTGTAGTGCCAGAACTAGCACCATTTAAATAGCAAATCACGGTTGTTTTTGTTAGGGTAGAGCTTGCAGTTCCAAAAAACCAAACCATATTAGGTGTACTATTGGAGGTAAATGGAACACCTCCATTGTCGATTCTAAATCTGCCTAATCTGAAACCATTGGGTGGGGGAATGGTTTGTGCACTTGCTGCAGTAGTGGCGATGGCAGCTGCAATTCTAAATTGTTTGCTTGTAGAATTGATGGTAACTGTTGGTGCATTTTGTGGTGGTAATAAGGAAGGAGAAGCAGTGCCCGCTATGAAGGAACCAGTCATCGTTGTAGGCCCACCATTCGACATGCCTGCATGATTGAAATCAATACCAGCTTGAAAGGACTGCAGCTTGGCAGTATTGGTACCAGTCCATTCTATCCAAATATCAAATTCCATTTGGGAAGCAGAAGGTTGAGAAAAATTCTTAACATAGCAATTATAATTATTGGCAGGGATAGTTAAAATTAAAGTGGAAGTATGGGTACATCCTGCTGCATTTAAACTAGTAGAAGTATAAGTTCCCGAACTAGTATAGGTTACATTATTTACTGACCAAGTATAGGTTGCAGAAGTTGCTGTAACCGTTTGGCTTGAACTTGTGTTTGCATTCACCGTTAAGTTCAATGTCGTTGTATGTGTACAGTTATTTGCATTCAAAGATGTACATGTATAATTCCCTGAAGTTGCATATGTTGTGCCATTGCATGACCAAGTATAAGAACCACAAGCAGTCACAGGCAAGTTGGAACTTGTTGGTTGATTAACCGTCATGATGATGCTATTAGAAGTGGCTGTGGTAGGATTTGCACATGCAGTGGAAGAAGTCATTACACAAGTTACAATTTGTCCATTGGTCAAAGTTGATGAAGTATACGTAGAACTATTGGTACCTACATTTGTTCCATTTACTTTCCATTGATAAGATGGTGTAGAGCCGCCATTAGTAGGTGTTGCAGAAAAGGTAACAGATGTGCCTGCACAAATAATAAAATAAGTAACACCTATGTTTACAGAAGGAATAACATTCGAATTGACAGTCACATAATTTGTTTGGGTAGAGGTATTAGAACCAGCAGAGTTTGTTGCAGTTAAACTGACATTATACACACCACTATTTACATAGGTGACTATTGGATTTGTAGCAGTGGATGTCGCTGGTGTTCCGCCAGGGAAAGACCAAAGATAAGAACTTGCCAAACCTGTAGAGGTATTGGTAAATGTCACGGTGGAGCCTTGACAAATGCTAAGAGGGGTTGCTGTGAAACTTGCTGTTGGTGGCGAAAAAATATTGACATTGTCGATATATAATTTGTTGCCATATCCATTTACATTTTGAAACTTAATAAAAATTTGTTGTCCTACATAGGCATTTAAATTAATAGATTCTGTTCGCCATTGCGATGCGGTCGGAACAAAATTATTGCCACCACTTCCTGCAGTTGTTAATCCATTTGCATCTTTAGCATACACATTGGTGTACGTTGCACCACAATCTGTAGATACCAAAACATTCAAGGAGTCGGAGTAACCCGTAAAAATTTGATAAGCCAAATCGAAAGTCAATGCAGCAGATGTAAGCCCAACTAAATTTAATTTAGTAGTGATTAATTCATCTTTTTCGCCAACTACATTCCATGAATAATTATCAAACATCATCGCATTAGTAGAATTGCCAAATCCGCCCGCAGCAGATGATTTAGCCCAGGTATATCCAAGCGTTCCAATGTCTATATTTTTCCATCCACTTGGCGGATCTATGCTGCCTTCAAAACCCTCGGCTAATGGGATTGTCGCACCGTTGGTATTAATATAATTTGGAAGCGTAAGTGTACTATTTGTAACGCCATCAGAAACGGTTAGTGTGGCGCTGTAAATTCCATTGCTTGCATATGTTACAATTGGGCTTACAGCAGTTGAAGTAGAAGGTGTGCCACCCGGGAATGACCATGTTCTGCTAGCTATATTACCTGTTGATAAATCGCTAAATGTCACTGATTCTCCTAAGCATGGATTGAGTTGATTCGCTATAAAATTTGCATTGATTGTTCGAAGATTTGAAATGGGTGTTTCCCACATTCCTCTACCATAACTTGCATAGCGTAAAACAGAATTGGATGTACTATCATTAAAAATGGATAAGTCGATAGCCTCTGTTCTTGTTGGTAAATTGGTATTATAAATAGTCCATGCGGTAGCGGTTCCAACTTTATAATAAACCGCATTATTGCTGGCGATAAAAACTAATTCATTGCCAGAATAATATTCATCCGCAATAATTTTTACATGATTAACTGAAGGGAGATTGTACGTAATATTCGTCCAAGTTGCACCATAATTTGCGGAGCGATATACTTGCGTGTTGATGGTGATATAAACCACAGCTGGATTGGATTTAATAGTGGTAATGCTAGCTCTATTATTGCTAGTACTAGGTAGGGTATAACTAGTAAATGTTGGAGTAGCTGACAAGGCATTTGCACTTACATAAAACGTATTGTCGCTTGTGATGATGTATAATCTGTTGGTATCAGCAAAGGAAACTTGCATCGCCATTACTTTTTTGCCAAGGCTTGCAATTTGCGTCCAAGTTGGTCCTGTGGCTGTTAAGTCATTTGTTCGATAAATAAAGGAATCTGCAACAAAAGCCAGATTCGGATTACTTCTATGAAAGGCTATATCATGCAATAAAGTTACTTGATTTGGTAAGCCATACGTAGAATTTCCACCATTCACTAAACGACGTTGATTGTTTTGATAATAGTAAACCATATAACTACTTGGTCGATAATCAAATGCACATTGCGAACCCCAATCACCACCACGATTGGTATACCAACCAAGTGTATTAGAATACAATTCGCCATTGTCTTGGGTGCCAATGCTAATGATGTCTTTTCTAGTTGGGCTGCAATTGCCATGATAAATTTCATAACCATAAATACCATCACTTTTTGGTGTCCAATTACTACCACCATCTGTACTTAGAAATATACCGCCATCATTCACATTGTATAGGTTATTATTATTGTAAGGAGAAGTCACAATTTGATGCATATCGGTATGGCACTTTTCATACCAGTTGGTGAGTAAAGTCCAAGTACTTCCACCATCTGTAGACTTCCAGTTATTATGTGCAACAAGATAAACAATATTCGCATTGGTTCTGTCGACACCGATACCAAAATTATAATCTCCTTGGCTCGAAGAGGTGTTCAAATTTGCATAATAAGTTAAGTAAGGGCTGACCGTATTCTTCTTGGCTACGAAAGTGCTACCACCATCCGTTGATTTATAAATAGTACCACCATTTACTACCATGCCTAAATACACTACATTACTATCTGCTGGTGTTACTGCTATTCTACAACCATTGCCATTCGTAGTTCCTGCAGGTAATACAATGCCATTTGTAATTTGCGACCAAGTATCACCGAAGTCGGTTGATCTAAAAAATGCAGAGTCCGTAGTACAAGAATAGAGTACTCTGGAAACTAGTGTCTTTTGTTTTATTTCGTCAAATGGTCGAGATGCGGTTTTTAAAACCCAAGTGCTACCAGCATCTGTTGTTTTATAAATTCCTTGATTCGTGATAGCGACAATAATATTATGGTTGGTAGGATCCATTACCATGTCTACTACCAATTTACCAGTAAGAGAAGTTTGGGTAAATGTTTGTCCGCCATTTGTTGATTTCATAACACCATTTCCATTGTAATAATAATTGTGATCACCAGTGCCTAAATAAATAATTTGATCATTGGTAAAGTCGACACAAACAGATGCTAAACGGGTGTATGGCATGAAATCGGTTCCTGGTGTGACCGACCAATTCGCACCTGCATCTGTAGAAATAAATAATCCACCTCTTGCACTAACTGCATACATTTTAGTAGCGCTAGTTGGATGGAATTTTATTTGACTGACTCTGCTTATACCATGAATTTGACCACTTGCATTCGTCGGAAATTTTGTTGGTAATACAGCACTCCAATTGGCTAATTGGGCTTCTGCGAATAGGCTTATAAAAAATAGGCTGATGGTTAGAAGTATATTTTTTTGCATGGTCTATTTTTTTTGTTGGTTTAACTCTTCTTGTTGTTTTTTCCAAATGTCGAGGCGTTCCTCCATAGTCAATATGCGACCATCTTCTTGCACATAGGGAAAGACTTCTCTCTTCCAGTTTTCAAAACGTTTGCATTGGTATTTTAATTCATCTAACTGTCTCCTTTGCTCAGGCGACATTTTCTGTAGTTTCTTTTCTCTTTCCTTTTCTTCTTTTTTCTTCTCCTTGCTTGATTCTTTACTCGATCTCTCCTCGTTCATCATATCCTCTTCATCTTCTGGTTTTTCTTTGTCTTGCCAATAGGTGTCGTATGCTTTTATGGCAACGTAATAATTTGTGTTGGGATTGTCAATCATTTGAATCCAAATATTTGCAGCTCGATCTGCAATCTGTGCTTGCGAAATATTGGAAAAGGCAAAGAGGCATCCAATAAACAGTAGTATAAATTTAGGCATACATTATTTTTTATGTTTAAACAATATGGAGTCTCAAAGTTACTCTTATTTTTAAAAAGTAATAAGTATTCTCCATTTAGCTGTACTTTTATTTTTGATAAAAAAAAGTAGATGAAACAATTTTCCAATATAGGCATATTAACTTCTGGTGGTGATTCGCCAGGAATGAATGCTGCCATCAGAGCTATAGTAAGAACTTCAATTTATCACCAAATTATTCCTTATGGCATCCTGCGTGGTTACCAAGGAATGATAGAAGGGGAGATACAAGAATTAAAAACAACCAGCGTTTCCAATATCATACAAAGAGGAGGTACTATTCTGAAAACTGCTCGTAGTAAGGAGTTTATGACAAAGGACGGTATGGAAAAAGCTTACCAACAATTGATGAAAAATAATATTCAAGCATTGATATTAATTGGTGGTGATGGTACATTTAGAGGTGCAGTAGATTTTTTTTCTTCTTATAAAATTCCAGCTATTGGTTTGCCAGGTACGATTGACAATGATTTGTTTGGTACAGATTTTACTATTGGATTTGATACAGCAGTAAACACGGCGGTAAATGCAATCGATAAAATTAGAGATACTGCTGAAGCACATGACAGACTTTTTTTGGTAGAAGTAATGGGCAGAGATGCTGGTTATATTGCCTTACACAGTGGCATTGCCTGTGGTGCTGAACATATTTTTATTCCAGAACAAAAAGAAAAATTGAATGAAATATTGTCGTCCATTCAAGATGATCAACGAAGAAAAAAAATGACCAGCATTATTGTTGTTGCAGAAGGAGATGAGTTTGGAGGGGCACTAGAATTACAAAAAATAATTGCTAAAGAATTGCCTCAATTGGATACAAGAGTAACTATACTTGGTCATATTCAAAGAGGAGGCTCACCAAGTTGTAACGATAGAATGTTGGCTAGCCGACTTGGACATGCCGCAGTAGAAGCACTGCTTGCAGGCCGCACACAAGAAATGATAGGAATCGTTAATGGTAAAATTCATTATACACCATTTACTTCTTGTGTCAAATTGCATAGTCCATTACCTGTAGATTTATTGGAAATGATACATGTTTTAGCAAAGTAAAAAAAGGAAGGCTTCGCTTGAAGCGAAGCCTTCCTTTGCATTGCGGCAACGATTGTAACGGAAATCCTTTTTGCTGGCTCTGCAGCAAAAAGATTGAAGTGAAAAGCGTGTTTGCCGCCCAAATTTTTTAAATCAAATTTTTATATAATGGCTAGAATTAACTTCTCTAATCCACCATTATTTTTTCTGTTTTCGTGGACTGTTTTCCATCAGTCAAGCGGATGAAATAAATTCCTGGTGTAATATCTTGTACAGAAAAGTGAAAATTGGATTGATGGAAATCGATGCTTTTAAGAATACGTCCTTCAACATTGAAAAGTTGCAAAACGCCTTTGTTTAAAATGGTAGAAACTTGGACTAAATCAAGTGCTGGATTAGGATAAAAATGAAAGCTTGTTTTATTTTGATTTTGTTCAAAAATACTTTCTCCACTCTTGATGACTTCAAATGCACCGATATCAATTTTAGGTCCCATGATTCTATTGTTACTGAGATAATCAATCGGCAAGCAAGATGCACCAACGGTATCTCCTTTGTCTACACAAGGCGATAAAATTTGAAGATTGAAATTGGCATTTGTGGCATCTGTGGTTACAAGTGAGTTTGCTGTAGGTGCTGTTAACATTGGGCTATTGCCAATTACATTATGTGATGTGTCGCCTAATAATTGCGCATACGATCCGCTGACAGATTGGTAAAATTGTCCTGGTATATAATTATTGTCGAACAATAATGTGTTGCATGAATAAATAGACAATATCTTCAAACTATCTGCCCAATTGGGAATTGAATTGCCTTTAAATAAATTATTTTTCACTTTCACTTCCGACATGGCATCTAGAATTAAGAGTGCATTTCCGCTACCCAATGCAGTGCTATTATTGACAATAGTATTGTTCATGATTTCTGCTTTTGCATGATACACATAAATACCGCCACCACCATAAGCAGAATAATTATTGACAATTACATTGTTTCGAACACGATAATAGGTGTCGGCAAAATTTGCACCGCCTTCATTATGTGCTAAATGAATACCGCCACCACCGCCAGTTGCACCACAGTTGCCATCGAGTTGTTCATTGTTGCAAATGAGATTATTGTCGATATCTATTTTTCCAGATCTACAACCAATGGCGGCTAGTTGATGACAATGATTGTGGTGCACTTTATTGAAACGAATTGTAGCCGTACCAATCGACATTTTAATAGGGGCATTGTCATTGATCATGTCGTTATGATCTACTTCATTATTTTCTATCAAGGCATTAAACCAAGAGCCCCAAAGTGATGAACATTCATGGTTATGGTGTACACGAGTGCGATGGATATACGTATAACCACCTTGGTAATTTTCGAATCGAAGTACACCAAACACGGACGTATTTTCAGATACATCACACCCGTCTAATTCAATGGTGTCGGTTGCAGACTGTGTGCTTAATGTAATCACAGTGCCACTTGTATTCATTCCGGTACCACAAGTATTATGGGTAAAATTGCAATTGATTAATTTAAGTTTTCGAGATGCGAGAAATGGACACATGTCGGCTATATAAGTGGAGTAGCCATACTTGCAATCTTTAATTGTACAGAATTCCATTTTCGAACTATCTACTCCACTTCCTTGGTATTGAAAAATATGGATGCCACCCCATCCGCCGGTAGTAACACTTTGATTGCTCCAACCAATGGTATCGTTTGCAGAAAAAACGATAGGAGAGCTGCTAGTCCCTTTCGCAATTAATTTGCCGTTCACATCTAATTTGGTAGCAGCCATAAACCGAACTTCTACGCCTGGTTGTATAGTGAGAGAAAGTGCTGCTGGCACTGTAATCGGAACTTGTACAATATATGGCGATCCAGAAAGAGACCATGTACCAGATACGTTTGGTGTTGTAATATTGGTGAGTGCATAATTTGTAGATGCACTTAGTATCATCAAGAAGGTCAAAAAATATTTCATAGTTTTCGTTTAAATTTATTTGTAATTGATGTAGTTGGAAGACTAGCTAAGCTTTGCAAAGGTTGGAAAATAAATCGGCAATCCATCAACAGATTGCTTCATGAAATGAAATGAAATGGATAAAAGGTATTACTCTCCAATTTTTAGTGCCTTTTTGGTGAATAGATTTTCGATGAATGTGTAGTTGTTTGCGTAGTGAAATGCCTTGTAAAATCCACTGCTCAAGCCCTTTAGCTGTTATTAACCACTTTCCCACCTTGCCAAATTAGTTCTTTAATCTCTAAGAATTTAGGGGCAAAGCCTATATATTTGCAAATCTATATAGCTATGATGACACCCAAAGGCATACTCATTCCGATAGGAGGAGCAGAAGATAAAGGAACTGACCTAGAGCAAGGTTTTATACAAAGAAATAATCTGAACTTTTTTGAACAAGGGATATTAAGCCGAATTGTTGAGGAAACAAAACATGGTATCCATAGTAGAATTGAAGTGATTACAACTGCTTCGACCATACCGGTAGAAGTAGGTGCAAATTACATGTATGCATTTTCTAAACTGCAATGTACTAATATGCATTGTATGGATATTCGCAATCGTGAAGATGCGCAAAATCCTGACTATACTCAACGAATTCAAGAAGCCGATGCGGTGATGTTTACAGGCGGTAATCAAATGAGATTAACTGCTACTTTTGGTGGTACAGAAATTTATCGCATTTTACATGAACGATATTTTGAAGAAGAAGGATTTTTGGTAGCAGGAACTAGTGCTGGTGCAATGGCAATGAGCAATACCATGATTTATGAAGGTAATGCAGCGAATGCACATTTAAAAGGTGCTGTGAAAGTGACTACAGGATTGGCATTCATGCGGGATGTTATTTTTGATTCTCATTTCGATAAGCGTGGTAGATTTGGTCGTTTGGCACAAGCTATTTCTGCAAATCCATCTTGCATAGGTATCGGTTTGGGTGAAGATACAGGCTTATTAATTACAGGTGGTAATGTGATGGAAGCAATAGGGTCGGGCATGATTATTATTATTGATGGTCATCAAATAGGATATAGTAATATTGCGGACTTGGCGGATGGAAGTCCGATATCAGTAGAAAATTTAATCGTTCATTTTTTAGCGAAAGGAAATAAATATATTTTGAAGGAAAGAAAATATATCAAAATACGGGAAGAGGAATTTGCAAAAACAGAAGTAGAATAATTGGTTTTTTTTGATGAATAATTTATGATTTATACGCTCCCATTTATTGCAGCTTTTATTGGATGGTTTACCAATTGGATAGCCATCAAAATGTTGTTTCATCCGAGGCTGCCTGTTAAAGTATTGGGCATTACATTTCATGGTATTTTTCCCAAGAGACAACAACAATTTGCAGAAAAATTAGGAACACTCGTAGCGAAAGAATTAATTTCATTTGATGATATTTCTTCCAAAATAAATTCACCGGCTGTTACACAAGGCGCGATGCCTATCATAGAGCAGCACGTCAATAATTTTATTGATACTAAACTGAAAGAAGAAATTCCTTTGCTTTCCATGTTCATCAGCAGCGATTCCATGACCAGCATCAAAAAAGGAATTATTCATGAAGTAGAAATATTATTTCCGATGCTCATACAACAAATGACAGGAAGCATTAAAAATGATTTAGACATCGAGAAAATTGTGGTTCAGAAAGTAGGCAATTTTAGTTCCGATAAATTGGAAGAAATATTGATGTCCATTATGCGTAAAGAATTTAAATTTGTGGAAATCATTGGCGGTGTATTGGGCTTTTTGATTGGGATATTACAAATACTATTGACTAAAATATAGACTACATTTTAAACTTCATTTTCAAACAAATTCTAAAATATTTACCATGGCATTAGCAGATAGATTATTGAAAATAGAGGAGCCGCAAACCATTAAAATGGCAAAGCTAAGTCGTGAGTTGCGCGCACAAGGCGAGGATATTATTGATTTGAGTTTGGGAGAACCCGACTTTGCTACACCGGCGTATATTGTGGATGCAGCTGTACAAGCCATGAAGGATGGATATACCAAATATCCACCTGTTGCAGGTTTTCCTGAATTGCGTCAAGCGATAGTAGATAAATTCAAAAGAGATAATCATCTGGAATACAAAACGGAGGAAGTGATGGTTGGAACAGGCGCTAAGCAATGTATTGCGAATGCTGTTTTAAGTATCATCAATGAAGGAGATGAAGTCATTATTCCTGCGCCGTTTTGGGTTACTTATTCTGACATTGTAAAATTAGCAGATGGTACAATTGTACAAGTGAATGGAACTTTCGACAATGATTTTAAAATCAATGCGACGCAATTAGAGAATGCGATTACCAGCAAAACAAAATTATTTATTTTTTCATCGCCTTGCAATCCGACTGGTTCTATTTATAGTAAAGAAGAATTGGGCGCCTTAGCGGAAGTGTTTGTGAAGCATCCAAATATCTATATCATTTCGGATGAGATTTATGAGTATATCAATTTTATTGGCAAGCATGAAAGCATTGCACAATTTCCAGCATTGAAAGATCGAGTGATTGTGATTAATGGATTATCGAAAGGATATGCCATGACGGGTTGGCGTCTTGGTTTTATGGCTGGGCCTAAAGATGTAATTCAGGCGAGTGAAAAAATACAAAGTCAATTTACTTCGGGGCCGAATTCGATTACGCAAAGAGCCGCTATCACTGCACTGAACACACCCACAGACACGATAGCTACCATGCGTGCTGCCTTCAAAGATCGCCGAGATTTTTTAGTGGACGCTTTGCGAAATATCAAAGGATTGCAAGTGAATAATCCACCAGGCGCATTTTATGTTTTCCCAGATGTGAGGGCTTTTTTAGGAAAGGAGAATATACATACTGCAGAAGAGTTGTGCATGTATTTATTGAAAACAGCGAAGGTAAGTTGTGTTACTGGCGATGCCTTTGGAAATCCACATTGTATCCGAATTTCTTATGCCACTTCTTTAGATAAATTGAAAGAAGCTGTGATAAGGATTAAAGGTGCTTTGGAGATTTTGTAGGGGATAATTTTATCTTCACCATGATTTTATTTTCGGTTGCTTTTTCAAAATCGTAGTCATCATTTACATTAATTGAATTATATTTCTGACTCAACCATATTTTCGCCATTAATAAACTATCCTTGTATATTTTGAAATTTAGAAATAAATGTGTATACCTTTATTAACGTATTCAAATAATTACATTTGAGTATACTAAAAACAAAAACCATGAAAAAACAATTTACCCTCCCCACAAGTCTTGTCTTTTTCAGTTACACTCGCACGCTAAGCACTTTAATTTCTAAGTTTTGTCCCTCCCTACTTTTGCTTATGTCTATTATTTTATTTTCGCAAGTTTCTTTTGCACAAGCTACAATTACATCTGCTTCAGTTAATGACGATATGCCAGTACCAGGTTATTACTTTTCTGCTAAGAATATTGAAACTTGTGTTGCACCATGCTCAAATTGTACCACTGCTGTTAATGTTGCACCTCATTTAATAGCATTTGTATCCGATGGTGATTGTACTGTTTATGCCTCATTTACGCCCGAACGAAAAGCAGGATTAACAGTAACGGATGATATGGGAAATTTTGCTTTTTTCCCTTTTGATGCAGCAACCTACTCTATTGGCTCTCCAACTGTTTTTAAAAACCCTGATGTAGTATTATTAGAAGACAGTAGAACGGCAATTGTGACATTTGAAACGGATGATGCCACTTATAATTCCTATGTTTTAGAACTTGATATTGTTGCTACTTCATCAAGTATTAACATTAATCAAACTACAGGAATGAATTTTCCTATTGGTACTATCTTTTCTTCTAGCCCTCGTATAGATGGAGATTATGCAAAAGATAGATTTGCTATTGTTACTATTCAATATAATGTGCCAATTTATAGTGTTTATGAGCCAGATGGTTTTGGCAGTTATCAAACTATGACTAATCTCGGCAATATTACTGCTGGTAATGCAAATAATACAGCCATGTTACCAGATATTTCTTTAGGGCATTTGGTTGGTGGCGCGCAAGACCCGGAATGTGTGGTAAGCTATGTTGATGGTGATCCAAATGGAAGTACTTCTGCTGATTTAATTGTAAATTATCAAGATAATACTCCAGCTACAATTAATCAATTAATATATTCATTGCCTAGTAATACTTTATTTACCTCTTATGATACATACCCCAATTACCCGCATATATGTAGTGAAGAAGAATTTACGACCTCAGGAACTATGCAATGGGCTTTAGCCGAAAGCTTAGTAGACCCTGCAATTGCTAATAGTAGCGGTCTATTTCCAAATCACTTGCTCTATGTGCATTCTGATTATTATTATCAATCCAACATTAATGCTCTTTTTTACGTAGATATGACAAATACAAGTACCAATACCTATCAACAAGGAAAGGGTACACTAGACTGGATGAGTACAGATGGATTTGTAGCTTGGCGACATGAAATTGCCAGCCCCAATACACAACAAATAGCTGGTTTTATGAACCCATTTACTTCACCTCTTACTATGTTTAGCAATTGGGATCAAGTTTACTATAATTATAATGTAGCTACAGTTACTGGTACAGATTGGCTACAAGCCTTAAGTGTAGGTAGTGACGCCTCTACAAATTTTTATGTAGTAGCCGAATTATTTATTGGTAAAATAATTTATAAAGTACGACAAATTGGTACTACTGGTTTTAAACCTAATAATATATCAATAACTAATAAATATATTTATCCTAATCCTTGTAATAATATATTGAATATCATTACAATTGATGATGAGCGAATTTCAGTTAAAGATATTATTGGAAATACCGTACAAAGTACCAAATTAAAAAAAGGACTTAATCGTATCAATACTTCTTATCTTTCAGAAGGTAACTATTTTTTAATAAGAGGTAACAATATTTCTAACTCCCTTTTTACAGTTTCTCACTAAATTTATCATTCTTCATTAACAGTCAGACATTATGTGTCTGACTGTTAAATATTAATATGCTTTAAAAAATGAAAAATACAATCATTATTATCTTTCTACTATTTAGCTTTCATCTAAATTCACAAGCACAAAATGGATATCTTCTCGGTACTTATACTGGTTATGAATTAAAGCATAAATGGATATCCGATTCTTCTTACATATTTTATAGAATAAATTACTCCAATTGCAAAGCTGCAAACGCTAGTTTAGTTGCTGGAAATATAGTGACTTGCATGTCGGATTCTTGCAATTTTACAGGAATCAATAATGGCTGGTATGCTTTGGTAGATAGCAACTTGCCTACACCACATCCTATAAAAATGCCTTGCAGCAATTTTGCTACACAATGCGATAATCCTTATCAAGCTTCAAATGCAATATCTTACAAAAAAACTATATTTCAATACCTTGTGGTATTGCCCGAACATTGTGGCAAATATAGAATTGCGATGGAATCCGGCGGTGGACAGCAAGTAAGATATACTATGACTAATTTAGTAACAGGCGTTAATTATCCTTATGTTAACTTTGTATATATGCATAATGAAATAAATAATTTGGATTCTAGCATACATAATACTAGTTGCGATATTATTAATACAATTCCTATATATGTAATTGACGGGCAGCCACAAAGCTATAGCCTTGCTGCCAGCGATATGAATGGCGATTCGTTAGTATACCATTTTATACAACCAAAAGAAAGGTCTATTTATTGCCACCCTTTTAATCTCAATACTTTTTATCCACTATCTAATATTCCTTATTTAGCACCCTTTACCCTTGCCGAGCCATTCAGTACAGGTGGTTCTTTTTATTGGGATAGTACGCAAGCCATTATGCACTTCACACCTGTAGGTACACAAAACCCAGTGGTGACGCTGGTTATAGATGAGTACCACAATGGTACATGGGTAGGCAATAGCTGGCATGATATACCTATTGTTGTATTACCTGCCAATGGTATTACGGTCAATAATTCTCCTGTGCCTGCGAGCTTTAGTAATGCTACATTACAAGGCAATGATACTATCTATGCTTGTGTCGGTAAACCATTGCAATATTGCTATCAATTGTATAGTAATGTCAATTCTGCGGCATTGGATACACTAAGTGGTATTTGCAATATCAATACCAAAATACCCAATGCAAATATTAGCTATCAAAACTTGTATACCGATACCATCAACGCTTGTGTACAATGGTTGCCTACCGCTGTAGATACTGGCTGGCATACTTATACCATTACTGTAAAAGACACAGCCTGTGCGGGTATCAACGCAGTGCATGTGCCACATACTTATGTGTACTATATACATGTAGCACCTGCAATACATATTGCTGGCAGTCATACGCACTGCCAAGGAAGCACACAAATACTTACCGCCTCTGGTGGCAATGGTGTATACACATGGCAAGGCAATAATTATACTTGCCTCAATGCCAATTGTGATAGTATAAGTATAGCACCAACTGCATCTTCTACTTACATCGCATCAAGCACAGGCGTATGTAGTGCGGATACTTTTAATGTAAATTATTTC
>CANJRV010000050.1 GCA_947476825.1 Bacteroidota bacterium
ATAAAATAAACTCCATCGGCTACATTAGACAATGCATAAGGAATGATATTGATGCCGACTGCTAATTCTTTGTGTTGAATTTGCTGAATTGGAAGCCCTTGCATATTTAATAATTGGATGGAGATGGCGCTCGATTTTGTACTTTGTATCCAAAGTTGTGTCATCTCTTTTGCAGGATTTGGAAATACGTGTATAGAATTCATTTCCATCGAAGCTGAAGTAATACCAACATGCGTCACAGGTACTTTATCTAAATGAATTCTATATGCACCGCTACCAAAAGTAAAAGCCAATAAGCTTCTATCTGAAGGAGAATAGACTAAGTCAAAAACCATACATGCATTTGGCAAACCACTGTTCATCGCCGTCCAAGTAATTCCTTGGTCATTGGAACGATACACACCCATATCCGATCCTGCATATAAAGTATCTGGATATAAAGGATCTACCAATATGCTATGAAATGGAATATCCGGAAGCGTAGTACTAATATCTGTCCAAGTTGTGCCACTGTTTAAAGATTTAAATAAATGCCCTGCGCCGAAACCAGAGAAGGCAACATATACTTCTTTACAATTTTTAGGATTGACTTCAATATCGCGAGGGTAACGATTAGGTAGGCCAGATGAAATATCACTCATTGTGGAGCCGCTATTGGTACTTCGATAGACATGCATTGGTCCATTTTCAGGAGCTGTTGTACAATAAAAGCTGTCTGTGCCTAAGGAAGAAACAGCAATCGACATGATTTTATTGTCATTGTCTAATGGCACTGCGCCTACATTACTCCAATTAGCACCATAGTCGGTCGATTTTAGCATTGCATTTTCACCAGCATAAATCACTGCAGGATTAGAAGGGCAAAGAACAAACGGTGCAATAAAAGCTGCTGAGTTAGGTCCTATCGGTGAGGCGTTGGTTGAATAAATTTGGTTGTTGAAAGTGAAGCCTTGATCATTGGATTGCATCACATTCAGATATTGATAAGAAGCATATTGTATTTGATCATCTGTTGGATCTATTGCATTGAAACTGCCATCGCCACCCAATACCGGCATCCAATTATTTGGTGTGCCACCATTAAATCGGAAAGTATTGTGATCTTGCATACCAATTAATAGGATGTTGGAATCTGTTGCAGATACAGAACCTTTATAAATTTGTCCAACGGTATAGCCGCCAAGGCATTCATAAAAACTTTGTCCAAAATTATTGGAACGATATAATCCAATATCCGTTAAGACATAAATTTTATTGGGGTCGAAGGGGTTCGATTGTACGTCATGTAAATCTGACCAAATATTTGCATTTGTATTAATTAAATTAGAGCCTGAACTTGTAGATTTATACAATTCAACACCACCAGCTAAAACCTTACTGGAATCATTTGCCTTTATCATAAAACAATTGGCATACCAACCTTGGTAAGAAGCAATTTCGGTGAATGGCGTATTCATATCTACCCAAGTTGATCCTTTATTTGTAGAGCGATAAACACCGATGGTAGAGAAAGCATTAAAAATAGTAGCCATTACAATATTAGTATTAGCTGGATAAATTTCTATGTTAATACGACCATCTTGTATATTGCTCGGCAAACCATTTTGTAGAATATTCCAATTTGCGCCAGCGTCTTGTGTTTTGTAAAGTCCTTTATTTGGGCTACTCAAATTGCCAACGCCAGCATATAAAACACTCGTATCATTTTTGTCAATTTCCAAATCCATCACCATGGTTACCGCTAAAATATTATTCCATGTAATGCCATGATCCGTCGATTTATAAACGCCCTCGGTAGTAGCTGCATATAACACATTTGTATTTAAAGGATTGAAGAGTATTTTCCAAACACCACGTCTTTGTGCATACAGCCAATTTAAAGAAGGTGACCAAGTTAATCCGCCATCTGTAGATTTTAAAATGCCAATTCCATTACTACCTCTAGTCGTTCGTACAATTAATCCATTGACTGAACTGCCATAATCATAAGTTTCGCCAGTGCCAATAAATAATTCATTCGTATTGTTTGGATTGATGGCTATACTTCCAACTCCTAGTACTGGAAAGCCAGTTGGCACATAAGTCCAAGCGTTATTTCCAACGCCGCCTGTTGTTGATTTCCATAAGCCTCCTGATGCTGAACCTAACCATAGTTTGGCTGTGTCTATCGGGTCTATTGCCAAAGAAATTGTTCGTCCACCTTGCCCTACAGGTCCTATGTTATCCCATGCGGCTCTTGTTTTTCCTCTTTGCTTTGCGAAATGCGTTTGATAATATAAATAGGCTTTACCATAAGCGTCTTCGGGAATATCAGCATACGGATAAGCTCTGCTATCATTCAGCATACGCAATGCTTCCAAGGCTTCAGAAGTTTTTTCTGTATTTTCTGTTTGCTTTTTATTTGGCTTTATTTTTAGAAAGGAATAGCAACCAACAATCAAAGTACAAACGCAAGTAAGTAGAAGAATATTTTTTTTCATGCTTAGGTAATTTTTATTTTATTCGTCTTCTGCAAAAATCAAGATATAATCATTGATGTCTTGAATACAAAATTAAGTGGTACCATAAAAGGCGACCTCTAAACCCTTGATGACAGTGACATGGTCTTTTATTTGTTCGTATAATTTTCTAATCTCTTTAACCTGAATATACAATAATAAGGAACCACCTTTTTGTCTGGAAATAGCCGGAAATGCATCACCTAAGCTGGTAAAAGTTTGAAACATGAAGGTGACATTGCCGCACGACATCATTGCCCAATCTATATCACCTTCTTGCGGAACCTTTGTAATTATTTTAAAACCTAGGAGTTGATAAAATGCAATTGTTTTATGCATGTCCTGAACAAAAATATTCGGTGAAATGATATCCATTTTTTACTGTAAATTATTTTTTTTAATGATATAGAAGTTGTTTTTATATTGCCTTTTAAGTAAAGAGGTAGGCCAAAGGGTATTAAAGGTAATATTCATTTAGAGTATTCAAAATATTATGCCTAAAACTTTTTACACAATAAAAGACTTTGGTGAAATAGAATGTGCTTGTTTGAGTAATTGACTTGGCTTAACGGTAACGGTAATTCTGTGAACTAGTGCGTTCTTTGCCATGTGAATTTTCTTGAAAGCCTTGCAGGGAAAGCAGTCTAAACTGTTTGAATTAATTGTCAAAGTGTGCACAAAGCTTCATTAATTGGTAGTACATTTGCGCGAATTTTTTAAAATAACAAATAAATATATGTCACTTCAAGTAGGTATCGTTGGACTCCCAAATGTAGGTAAATCAACGCTTTTCAATGCAGTTAGTAATAATGCAAAAGCGCAAGCTAGTAATTATCGTTTTTGCACTATAGAACCAAATGTTGGGCAAGTCGATGTTCCAGATGAAAGACTTGCCAAATTAGCGGAGCTTGTGGTTCCAGACCGTATATTGCCTACTACCATTGAGTTTGTAGACATTGCGGGATTAGTAAAAGGCGCAAGTAAAGGAGAAGGTTTGGGCAATAAATTTCTAGCAAATATCAGAGAGGTCGATGCTATAGTTCATGTTGTTCGTTGCTTTGAAGATGAAAATATTTTACGTGAAGAAGGCGCAATTAATCCAATTAGTGATAAGGAAATTATTGATACAGAATTGCAGTTGAAAGATTTGGAAAGTGTAGAAAAGAAAATACAACGTTGCGAAAAGATGGCGAAAAATGATCCAAAAGCAAAAGTGGATTTGGAAATTTTATCCCGATGCAGAGTTTGCTTAAATGAGGGAAAGAATGTTCGTTCAATGCAATTGAGTAAAGAGGAAAAAGAATCTATTTACGATTTGTTTTTATTGTCCGATAAGCCTGTATTATACGTGGCAAATGTGGATGAAGCTAGTATTCATACAGGAAATAAATTTTCAAACGCCTTGGTTGAGTATGCTAAAACGGAAGGTAGTCAAGTCATTGTCATGAATAATAGCATTGAGGCACAAATTTCTGAAATGGAAAATGCAGAAGATAAAGAGTTGTTTTTGTCAGAGTATAATTTAGCAGAGCCAGGTCTGAATCGATTGATACGTACGGCTTATGAGCTGTTGGATTTGATTACTTATTTTACGGCAGGTGTACAAGAGGTTCGTGCATGGACTATTCATACAGGTTGGCGAGCACCCCAAGCTGCGAGTGTGATTCATACAGATTTTGAAAAAGGTTTTATCAAAGCAGAAGTAATCGCTTATCAAGATTATGTTACTCATGGTAGTGAAGCTGCTTGTCGTGAAGCAGGTAAATTTAGAATTGAAGGAAAAGAATATGTGGTAAAAGATGGAGATGTTATGCATTTCAGATTTAATGTCTAATCTTTTTTTCAGAAGGTTATAATTTATCTAAATTTATTTTTACATTTACCTTCATAAACATTTAAAACATGAAGAAGAGTTTCATTACAGTTGCTTGCACATTATTTGCATTATTTTCTTTTGGACAATCTAGTTCGGAATATGGATTGAGTATGGGGTTCAGTGGTTACTTAGGTGATTTGCAATCTCCTAACTATACTTACCAAGATCCTGGATTTTTAACTGGTTTTTTTGCTAGATATAATCTTACCTCTGGATTAAGTGGGAAGGCTTTTTTGAATTTCACTCGTATTCATGCAAGTGATATCAATTCAAGCGATCAAGGGCATATAGATAGAAATTTAAGTTTTCGAAGTAATATAACAGAGTTTGGATGTATTGGTGAATTTAATGTTTTGCCATTTGATCCTTTCCATCCAGAAAATAAAAAGTATAGAAGATATTTTCAATGCACTCCATTTTTTACCTTTGGTTTAAATGTTTTTCATTTTAATCCGCAAACTTATTACAATGGTCAATGGCTGCGTCTTAATCCATTGCGTACAGAAGGTCAAAATTATAATTTAACGCAATTGGCTATTCCATTTGGAATGGGTATCAAGTTTCAACCAACGCCAAGAATTGTGTGTAGTTTTGAATTAGGATTTAGAAAAACATTCACAGACTATTTAGATGATGTGAGTACAAGATATATTGATCCATCTATCTTAACAGCACAAAATGGAGCTCTATCTGCAGAATTATCTTTCCGTGGAGATGAGATAAATACATCAGCTTCTTTACCAGAAATTAATTCACCAAGAGGTAATCCAGACAATAAAGATTGGTATTTAATTAATACCTTTTCAGTGAGCTATAAATTCTACCATACAAAATAAGATAAATTAATTTCAAAAATATACATGTAAAAGCCTCCAATTTGGAGGCTTTTCGTTTTGTAAAGAATTTTTTATTTAGGATTTTTTTAGTTGAATAGGAATGGTTTTTTTGGGAATGTTTTTTGAATGGAATGGGCTGAAGCTATATTTCTATTCAAAAAAAATCACTCCAGATTTATGTAGAAGTTTAAAATAATCCATTCACTTCTGCGTCTACCATACGTATCACATTGGCCAAATCTTCTTTATTATCGGCGAAATTTATTTTGTCAATATCAATAACCAATAGTTTGCCGTCATCATATTTATCTAACCAGTTATTATAATATTCGTTGAGTCTTTTCAAATAATCTAAACGAATATTTTCTTCATATTCGCGACCTCTTTTTTGAATTTGTCCAACCAAAGTTGGTACGCTACCTTTTAAGTATATGAGTAAATCAGGTGGGTTCACCATGTCTTTCAAGGTGGCAAAAAAGTTTTTATAATTTTCGAAATCACGTTTGGACATCAAACCCATTTCATGCAAATTGGGTGCGAAGATATAAGCGTCTTCAAAAATGGTTCTGTCTTGTATCACTACTTGGTCACCTTTTTGAATGTCAACAATCTGTTTTAGGCGACTATTCAAAAAATAAATTTGCAAATTAAAACTCCAACGATGCATATCATTATAGAAATCGTTGAGGTAAGGATTGTTTTCTACATCTTCAAAATGTGGTGACCAATTAAAATGTTTTGCTAATATGGTAGTTAAGGTTGTTTTTCCGGCGCCGATATTTCCAGCAATGGCGATATGTTTTATTTGTTTCTTTGTTGTCATGGGGATGGTGGTGGGTTGTAATACAGAAAGCCATTGGCATAATTAAGCAAAGGCTAAAGTAATGGCTATTCTTTATAAATTATCGGGATTAAGCATAAAAATTAATTCCCATTTTTTTTCTGGCTTCATCTAAAGTACGTGAAGCACTTGCTCTTGCCTTCTCTTTTCCTTCCTTCATTATACGATGGAGGTAGTTTGTATCTTGTTGTATTTCTTTTGTTTTCTCTCTAATGGGTGCAATAAAGCGAACCATATCTTCACCCAATTGTTTTTTTAAATCGCCATATCTTATAGTACATGCTGCATAATCGGCCACAAATTTTTGATAAGTATCTTCTGCACTTACTAATTTTAATAAAGCAAATACATGTTGAATATCTATTGGCATTTCACTATTCATTTCTGTAGGACCTTGATCCGTCTTCGCTTTCATTACTTTTTTACGAATGGCATCATCACTATCACATAAATATAAAGTGGCATTTTCATTTTCACTTTTACTCATTTTCCCATTCCCATCCAAACTAGGGATTTTAATTAATTCATTACCAAAATTGAATGGATAAGGTTCTGGAAACATGTCGCCATAGCGATGATTGAATCGTTGCGCAAAAGTGCGCGCCATTTCCAAATGTTGCTCTTGGTCTTTTCCGACAGGTACATAATGTGCTTTGTGTATGAGTATATCTGCACTCATGAGCGTAGGGTAGGTGAGTAAACCTGCATTCACATTATCTGGTTGCGTTCGTGCTTTATCTTTGAAAGAGGCTGTCTTTTCTAACTCCCCTTTATACGCCATCATATTCAACATCAAATACAGCTCTGGAATTTCTGGAATATCACTTTGCACATAGAGGGTCACTTTATTTGGGTCTAATCCACAAGCAATATTTTCAGCTAGTACTTTAAATACATTTGGTTTTAATTGTGCAGGATCTGGATGTGTTGTCAGTGAATGGTAATCTGCTACAAAAAAATAACAAGGAAATTGATCTTGCATTTTTATATAATTGAGCATGGCACCAAAGTAATTACCCAAGTGAAGATTACCAGTAGAGCGAATGCCACTCACGACTATTTTATTTTCCATTGATATGCTTTAAAAATTAGTCTGCGAAAATAGAAATAATAAAGTGGATTCCTTGTTTTCAATGGAATAATCCAGAAAAAAATGAATGCACGAATAATGTAAGGAGAAAGAACTTTTTATTGACGATGCATTGCGGCAACGATTGCAGCGGAAATCCTTTTTGCTTGCTCTGAAGCAAAAAGATTGTAGCGGAAAGCGTGTAGTCCGCCCTAATACTTTTAATTATATGGAGTAAAGCCAAAAATAATCTTATGCCCCCTTCAAATATTTTGCCAAAGCTGCGTTTACCTTTTGCTCTGTCTCCGTCGTGGAAATCTCTTGTTTGACAAAGGTTTCGCCAGTGATGTGGTTATATAATTCAATATATCTCTCCGAAACTTCATGAACAAATTCATCACTCATATTTGGAATTTGTTGCCCTTCTTTACCCATGAAATCATGTGCGATGAGCCATTCACGCACAAATTCTTTAGATAATTGTTTTTGTGCTTCGCCTTTTGCTTGTCGTTCGGCAAATCCATCTGCATAAAAATATCGTGAACTATCTGGTGTATGAATTTCATCAATCAAATAAATAGAATCCTCAATTTTGCCGAATTCATATTTCGTGTCTACTAAAATTAATCCTTGTTCGGCAGCCATTTTTTTACCGCGTTCAAAAAGTTGGTAAGTGATTTTCTCTAATGCCATCCAATCTTTTTCAGAAACGAGTCCCCGTTCTATAATTTCTTCTTTGGAAATATCTTCATCATGACCTTCATGTGCTTTGGTGCTAGGCGTTATAATTGGAGAAGGGAAAGGATCATTTTCACGCATACCTTCTGGTAATTGAATGCCACAAAGTCTGCGTAATCCGCTTTTATAAGTGCGCCATGCATGGCCAGTAAGATTGCCTCGTATCACCATTTCAATCGGAAATGTTTGACAAAGTTTGCCAATCGTAACATGCGGTAAGGGTACGTCCAAAACCCAATTCGGTACTATGTCTTCAGTTGCTTTTAAAAATTTGGCAGCAATTAAATTGAGCACTTGTCCTTTGTATGGAATAGGCTTGGGCAGAATTACATCGAATGCAGAAATACGATCGGAAGCGACCATGACTAGATATTGTTGATCGATGGTATGTACATTACGAACTTTGCCTTGATAAAATTGGGTTTGATGGTTGAAGGTCATGTGGGCAAATGTAATTTAAAGAATTTATTTTTTAGAATAAGTCGTAAGTCATAAGTCGTAAGTCATAAGTAGAAAGGCGTATGTCGTAAGGCGTCAGTCGCAAGTTGAAAGTAGTGCAAGGCCAGAAAGGGCGACATATAAAAAGCGATGGGTATAGCCCTTCGCGGAAAGTCGCAAGTCGTTAGTATTCCGCCTTTAGAATTTAGGGTTTAAAACTTTGTAATTTTACAAAAATTTGGATATTAAAAAAATCGCACTATCTTACTCCAAAATTTTAAACTAAACTAACTATGAGTTTATTTCTGAAAAAATCATTAGATAAATTATTAGCAGAAGCACAAGAATCTGGCGAACATACATTGAAAAGAACATTGGGTTCTGGTGCATTATTGGCATTAGGAATTGGTGCCATCATTGGTGCAGGAATTTTTGTACGTACAGCAGCAGCCGCAGGAAACCACGCTGGTCCAGGTGTGATGATATCCTATATTATTGCTGGAATTGGATGTGCATTTGCTGGTTTATGTTATGTCGAATTCGCTTCTATGATTCCAATCGCAGGCAGTGCTTACACTTACAGTTATGCTACAATGGGCGAATTGATTGCATGGATAATTGGCTGGGATTTAATTCTAGAATACGCACTCGGCGCGGCTTGTGTGGCCATTGCGTGGAGCGAATATTTGAATAAACTATGCGAACATTATTTTGGTTTTACCATTCCATATCAATTTTGCCATTCGCCCTTTCAAGCCGATTTAGCTTCGGGGATGCATGGCATTATGAATGTTCCAGCATTGTTTATTTTAGGTATTCTGACCTTGATATTGATACGAGGTACTAAAGAATCCGCTAATTTAAATTCGGTAATCGTCATCATTAAAGTGGTTATTGTGCTCACTTTTATTGCTTTGGGTTGGCATTTTATTGTGCCAGAAAACCACGCTGTCATTATTCCACCTAATACTGGTGAATCTGGTATGTTTGGATGGAGCGGTGTATTACGTGGAGCCGGCATTGTGTTCTTTGCATATGTTGGATTTGATGCCGTGAGTACAGCAGCACAAGAAGCAAAGAATCCACAAAAAGGAATGCCAATCGGTATTCTAGGCTCTTTGGCATTTTGTACTGTCCTCTATATTTTATTCTCTTATGTCTTAACAGGTATTGCAAACTACAAAGAATTTAGTGTTACAGGTCCTGGTCATGAAGCAGCAGTGGCTTATGCCATATCGCATTATATGGTGGGATATGAATGGTTTGCTGGTTTAATTACTATAGCCATTTTAGCTGGTTTTTCATCTGTAATTTTAGTGATGTTGCTTGGTCAATCCAGAGTGTTTTATAGTATGGCGAAAGACGGTCTATTGCCAAAATCATTTTCTGAAGTACACCCTAAATTTAAAACACCAGCCAAAGCAAATATGTGGTTGTTCCTTCTTGTTGGGGCTTTTGCTGCTTTTATTCCAGGTGATATAGTTGGTGATATGTGCAGTATTGGTACGCTATTCGCATTTATTTTGGTTTCAGCCGGCGTTATCATTATGCGTAAATCTAACCCAGATACACCGCGACCATTTAGGGTACCATTAGTTCCATTAATACCTATTTTAGGAATAGCAGTTTGTGGCTTCATGGTATTTGGATTGGGATGGGAGAATTGGAGTCGTTTAGTGGCTTGGTTATTGATTGGATTTGATTTGTATTTATTATATAGTTTGAAAAATAGTATTCTAGCTAATCCTACTACGGAAGGTAAAAAAGGTCGTTTTATCAGTTTGATAGGTCTAGCTACTTCTGTTCTATTATTGTTGATGACCTGTATGCATTATGCCAAAGATTTAGATATTTTATGCAGCTGCTTTAATAAAGACGAAGCATTCTTTTATTTTGTAATGGTGTTCTCCGTATTGCATTTAATTGGATTCGGCATCAGTTATTTTAAAAGGAGAGGAGTTTAAATAAACTATCATGGATAGGTGATTGATGCTGTGTTTAATAACGTAATCAAATAAATTTTAATGGGTTGTGTTACTTTTTTTCGTTAAAGAAATTGCATAGTAAATTAAACAGTGCGAGATTGCCAAATCATGAATTATAGCTTACATTTGAAGCTGTAAAAAAAAGTTATATGTCGGGAATAACAAATACTAATCGAATTGATGTTGTCAATATTGGATTGATTCTGTTCGCTTGTTTGATGGCATTTGTGGTACCATTCGAATTATTTTTATTTGCTTATGGTGTATTAGGCCCCTTGCACTATTTGACAGAAATTTCATGGCTACATGACAAGAACTATTTCGCAACAGATAAGCGCGACGTGATTTTATTGGTTGTTGTTTCGCTTATACTGACGATTGTTGATTTAAAAGTATACATACCATTTGTAAAAGAATTAGATTTTGGAGAGCCTAAGGCTATTTCTACTTTTTTAAATCAAATTATTTTTATAGCGTTCGGAAGTTCCTTGTTTTTTGCTTTAATTAAGAAACGGGTTTATAAAATTGTCGGTGTCCTTATCATTATTTTAATGAGTTTAGTTGTTGAAAATTTCGCCATATTTTTTTCTGTGTTCTTGCCTACTTTAGTACATGTTTTTCTCTTCACTTGGTTGTTTATGTTGTACGGGTCTTTGAAAACAAAATCAAAATTGGGTTATTTATCTGTCGTCCTAATGGCAGTAATTCCTTTCCTATTATTTTATGCTTTTCCTAATAAGCAATTTATACCCATATCAGATTACGGTAGAAATACGTATGGTCCATTTGAACAGTTGAATGTGGAAATATTAAGATTGTTTGGCGTACAGTTTCATTCTATAGATAATGTCAAGACAGAGGTTTTTAATTCAAGACTTGGTATAGCCATTATGCGGTTTATTGCATTCGCCTACACTTATCATTATTTGAATTGGTTTTCAAAAACAAAAGTGATTGGGTGGCATGATATTCCAAGAAGCCGGGCAATATTTATTGTCTTACTTTGGATTGTTTCTCTTGTATTATATGGCATCGATTATTCATTAGGGTTCAAATGGCTTTTCTTATTGAGTTTCATGCATGTGATGTTAGAATTCCCATTGAATTATATCTCCTTTGTTGGCATTTTTAAAGCATTCACGGGCTCGGGAGCAAAGGCTATTAGTAAATAAGTGTAAAGAAAAAATAGAATGAAGAAAATATTTATTTTAGCCTTAGTGATATGTATTTACGTACAAAAAATACAAGCACAATATTATAGCTCCGCTGCAGGATTGAATGGCGCTGCATTGAAAACGGCACTTCATCAAATTATTAAAAATCATAACGATCAGGGCTGGCCCTTGTGGAGTTTTTTTTCTTCAACGGATGGCATTAATGGTAATCAAATATGGGATATTTATTCTGATATTCCAGGAGGTACTCCGCCATATATGTATACTGTTGTCACTAATCAATGTGGAACCTATTCACAAGAAGGGAATTGTTATAATCACGAACACACTTGGCCTAGTACTTATTTTAATGATAACCAACCCATGCGTACCGATTTGAATCATGTATTTCCTACGGATGGATGGGTAAATAATAAACGAAGTAATTTCCCTTATGGTAATGTGACTTCTGTAACTTGGACATCTTCAAATGGTTCAAAATTAGGCACATCCAATACCTATGCTGGTTATACGGATAAAGTATTTGAACCAATCGATTCATTCAAAGGCGATTTAGCAAGAGTGTATTTTTATATGTCTACTCGATATGAAAGTGAGGATGCTGGCTGGCAAAATTGGGTCATGGCAAATGGAGCTGTACTTACAACATCAGCTATCAATTTATTATTAACTTGGCACCACAATGATCCCGTAAGTCAAAAGGAATTGGATAGAAATGAAGCAGTATTTACTATTCAAGGAAACCGCAATCCGTTTATAGATCATCCCGAATATGCAGATTGTATTTGGGGAGCGGGGGATTGCAGTTCTCTTTCCATCAAAAATATATCTTGGGAAAATAGTATTCAATTATTTCCAAATCCTTCTACTGCCAATTTACATATCCAAATAGGAAATGAAATTCATTTATTTTCAGTGCAAATAAGAAATCTGGTCGGTACCACTTTACAAACTTGTTCTTCTAATAGCCTAGATATTTCATCATTACCAGTTGGAAATTATGTGCTTTCAATAGCAACAGATAAAGGGTTGGTTCATAAATTATTTACGAAAAATTAATATGTCTTTATTTACCCAAATTCAAGAAGAGCTGCAACAAAATAAAACCACTTTGGTTGCGGTTTCCAAAACAAAGTCTTGCGAAGCCATTCTAGCTTTATACGATGAAGGACAAAGGATTTTTGGTGAAAATAAAGTACAAGAATTAGTAGAGAAGCAAGCCCAATTGCCAAAGGATATTCAATGGCATCTCATTGGTCATTTGCAAACAAATAAGGTAAAATATATTATACCGTTTGTTGACATGATTCATTCGGTGGATAGTTTGCATTTACTTCGAGAAATTAATAAACAAGCGAGCTTGCAAAATAAAATGGTTCGCGTTTTGTTACAAGTACATATTGCGCAAGAAGACAGTAAATTTGGTTTGGATACGAAGGAACTTGTTGAAATAATGGAATATTATACGGCGGAAAATTCTTCATTAAGCAATGTCACTATTTGTGGTTTGATGGGCATGGCTACTTTCACGGAAGATGAACAAGTTATTCGACAAGAATTTAAGCAGTTGATGGAACTTTTTACTTTTATTAAAAATGGTTATTTGATTCACAAAAAGGATTTTAAAGAAAGATCTATGGGTATGAGTGGTGATTATAAAATCGCAATACAAGAAGGAAGTACGATGGTAAGAATTGGAAGCTTATTATTTGGTGAAAGGAAATAATTGAAAATTATTGGGTGCATATTTTTTGTCCAAAATGGAAGTGGACGAAGAATAAGTTATAGTGAATGCAATTCCATTCGGCTGAAATGCAATAACAATAAGCATTTTAGAATAATTTATGTATTTAATTTCTTAAGTAGGTCAGGTAATATGGTATGGAATTATATTCAAAATAATATATATTATTTAATTTAATGTTTTATTTTTTAAGAAAATCTTTAAAATACTTGTGTTAGATAAGATGAAGTCTAATATTTGCAAAAAAAATATATAATGAGCAATTTACGTTTTAACGCAGTAAAAGAATTAAATCAAAGCAAAAATGATATTCGTGGTTACGGAGATCAAAAAGTAACAGCTTTATTTGCAAGTAATGTTTTTACAACGAAAGCGCAACGAGAGTATTTGAGCGATGAAGCGTACAAAAGCATCATCACTTCGGTAAAAACCGGAAGCAAGATAGACCGTAAAATGGCGGAACAAATTGCAAATGGCATGAAGGCCTGGGCAATGGAAAGAGGTGTTTCTCACTTTTCGCATTGGTTTCAACCTTTAACGGGTGGTACTGCTGAAAAGCATGATTCGTTTTTTACTTTAAAAGGAGATGGAACGCCATTAGAAATTTTTGATGGAGATGCTTTGACACAACAAGAACCAGATGCGTCTAGTTTTCCAAATGGAGGAATCCGCGCCACATTTGAAGCAAGAGGTTATACCGCTTGGGATCCGACTTCACCAGCTTTTATTTTGGAAATGGCTCACGGCAAAACGCTTTGCATCCCAACTATATTTATTTCATACAGTGGTGAATCTTTAGATACAAAAACACCATTACTAAAAGCATTAGATTTAGTCAATAAATCTGCATTGGATGTATGTCATTATTTTGATAAAAACATTACTCGAGTTGCACCGACTTTGGGTTGGGAACAAGAGTATTTTGTGATTGAAGAGTCGATGGCGAATGCACGTCCTGATTTATTAGCAACTGGTCGAACACTTTACGGACATACTCCAGCAAAAGGACAACAATTAGATGATCATTATTTTGGTGCTATACCAGAAAGAGTATTTGCTTATATGCAAGACTTTGAACAAGAGGCTTACAAGCTTGGTATTCCATTGCGTACTCGACACAATGAAGTTGCTCCTTCTCAATTTGAATGCGCACCAATTTTTGAAGAAGTAAATATTGCTGTGGATCATAATTCACTGTTGATGGATGTGATGCAACGTGTGGCGAAGCGTCATAAATTAAAAGTATTGATGCATGAAAAACCATTTGCTGGCGTGAATGGAAGTGGTAAGCACAACAATTGGAGTTTGGCTACAGATACCGGAATTAATTTATTAGCACCAGGCAAAACGCCTCGTACTAATTTAATGTTTTTAACCTTCTTTGTGAACGTTTTAAAAGCAGTGCACACACACGCTGATTTGTTGAGAGCTTCAATAGCCTCTTCCAATAATGACCATAGACTTGGAGCAAATGAAGCGCCACCAGCCATCATCTCCGTATTCATAGGAAAATATTTAACCGACGTTTTGAAGGAAGTAGAAACACGAGTAACTGGCAAATTCACAGAGCAAGATGAAGTGATTTTGAAAATGGATATTCATAAAAATATACCGGAATTATTGATGGATAATACCGATAGAAATAGAACTAGTCCATTTGCATTTACAGGTAATAAGTTTGAATTCCGTGCAGTAGGTTCAAGTGCCAACTGTGCTTGGCCTATGACGATTTTGAATTCGATCATGGCAAATACCTTGATTAATTTCAAGAAAGAAGTAGATGCATTAATTGATAAAGGAGAGAAGAAAGAAATCGCAGTTTTGCATATCATTCGTAAGTATATCACAGAGAGTAAAGCAATTTGTTTTGAAGGCGATAACTACAGTGAAGCTTGGGCACAAGAAGCAGCGCAAAGAGGATTAAATAATTTCAAGGACACACCAAGAGCATTGGATGTTTTCGCTACGGATATCACAAAAAAATTATTTAAGGATTTAAATATTTTTACACATAAAGAGGTGGAAGCTCGACATGAAATTATGTTGGAAGAATATGTGAAGAAGGTTCAAATTGAAGCAAGACTTATGGGCTATTTGGCGAGTAATACGATTTTGCCACCATCTATTCAATATCAAAATATGTTGATTGAAAATGTAAAAGGCTTAAAAGAAATTGGTATGAAACCAGAATCATGTAAAGCACAAATGGATATTATAGAAGCTATTTCTACCCATGTAAATGCAATCAGTGATCAGGTAGAAAAAATGATTGAAGCAAGAAAAGTCGCTAATGAATTAGAAGATATGCATGCCAAAGCTGTTGCCTATTGTGATCAAGTAAAACCATATTTTGACACCATTCGTTATCATGCCGATAAATTGGAATTGATCGTGGATGATAAATTATGGGTATTACCAAAATATCGTGAGATGTTATTTTTAAGATAGAATATTCGAAATCAAAATAGTAATCTAAAACGTTCCAGATATGGGACGTTTTTTTTATATCATTTTCTTGTAATAGGGATGTATTTGTGTCGAACTTGAACTGTTTAAAGTTCATAATAGACAAGGATAAATTTGAAAAATTTTGGCTTATTTAATAGGCAAAGAAAATCGAATTATTACTTTCGTGAAGTAATATACAGCAAACATTGTAGTAAAATTAGCACAATGGTAGCTTGCATAAAATATTTGAACAAAACTATGAGACCAATTTTAATCATTACATTTTTACTTTTGACACTTCAAATTTTTGGTCAAAAGCACAAGCAAATCTTGCAGTTTAATAAAGCGGATTATCCTATTTCGAAGTATGTAAACCTATCAGATACATCTTATTTAAGTCAGATTAAAATTGTATTCACCATGTCGCATCCGATTAAGAATTCGGATGCGAATTTTAGTTGTCGTTCGTGGTTAACCATCCTAAAAAATAATAAAGTGCTAACAACAAAATTCTATGACATCGAAGCGGTTGGTGGATGTGCTGGACTATATAAACCAACTATACAACCTTGTAAAAATTATTTTATTCTATCTAAATTTGGCGATTACGCAGGGCAAACTTTAATTATAGATACAAACGGTAAATTGACCATATTAATAGGTGGTTCGTTTTCTATTTCAACAGACAAACATTATCTTTTTGCGACTTATGACTCAGATGTTTCAGGCATAACTATTTACGATTTGAAAAATAAGAAAATAATTTTGAGCAAGGAAAGCAATGGTGAAGAACGCTTCAACGAATTTTATTTTGAAGATGGAACTTATTTAGTGAGCATGGAACAAAATAGTTCTTCAAAAGAAATGTCTGTTGGCTTATTGGATATCAAAAATAAAAAGTTGACCATGGTAAAGAAACCGAATTCATTTTTGAAAAATAAGCACAAACTAAAAATGTATAATGAAGTGCAGAGTTTGTCAAGGTGCAATTGCGGGCAATAAATTCAATGAGTAATTTTAATTGCAACAGAACAAAGATTTGAAAATAGAACCACCAAGAATATTTCCTATTTTTATCCGTTCAACAACAATGATTAAACACAGCTAAATTATGTTGTATCAAAGAGGTCTAGTATATTTACCACCTCAAAAAATATTCATGAAGAGAGTGTATAATAATATCGTAGAAGCAATAGGAAATACGCCATTGGTACGATTAAATTCCATTACAAAAGATTTCCCTTGTCCTGTCTATGCCAAGGTCGAATATTTTAATCCAGGTAATAGTATTAAAGATAGAATCGCATTAAATCTGATTGAAAATGCAGAGAAGAGTGGCAAACTCAAACCTGGTGGCACTATCGTAGAATGTACAAGTGGAAATACAGGTATGGGATTGGCTTTAGTTGCACTCACAAGAGGATACAAATGTGTGTTTACCATGGCATCCAAAATGAGTAAAGAAAAGGTGGATATTTTACGTGCTATGGGTGCTGAAGTACATGTTTGTCCCACAGATGTAGAACCTGAAGATCCACGTTCTTATTATTCTGTAGCAGCTCGTATCGCTAGAGAAAGAGGTGGTTGGAATCCAGATCAATACAATAATTTGAATAATAGAGAGGCACATTATTTGTCTACCGGTCCTGAAATATGGGATCAAACAGATGGAAAAATTACACACTATGTGGCTTCGACAGGTACAGGCGGCACATTAGTTGGTACTGGCATGTATTTGAAAGAACAAAATCCGGATGTGCAAGTTTGGGGTATCGATCCAGATGGTTCCATTTTAAAACATTGGTTTGATACTGGTGAGGTAAAACCGGAATTGGCTAAAGTATATGCGGTAGAAGGAATGGGTGAAGATTTTATTCCAGAAAATTATGATCGAAAATATATCGATCATATCGAAACCATTTATGACAAGGAATCTTTACTTATGTGTCGAAGATTGGCGAAAGAAGAAGGACTCTTTTGTGGGTCATCGGCTGGCGCTGCTGTGCAAGGACTTTTGCAAATGAAAGATAAATTGAAACCAACTGATTATGTGGTCGTTATTTTACATGATCATGGAAGCCGTTATGTCGGTAAAGTTTATAATGATGAGTGGATGAAAGAGAAAGGGTTTTTATAATTTTTGAAAACAATAAAATAATTCAACATGGGATTAAATAAAATAGTGGCTAACGCGGATATTGCCATTCAAGATATTCAAGATGGAATGACGATTATGCTGGGTGGATTTGGTTTGTGTGGGATACCAGAAAATTGTATCACGGCATTGGTGAAAAAAGGAGTGAAGAATTTGACTTGCATTTCTAACAATGCAGGTGTAGATGATTTTGGAATAGGATTAATGCTGCAACAAAAACAAGTGAAGAAAATGATTTCATCCTATGTTGGTGAGAATGCAGAATTTGAACGTCAATTATTGAGCGGCGAATTAGAAGTAGAATTGATTCCGCAAGGCACACTTGCTACGCGATGCATGGCAACAGGTTACGGTATGCCTGTCATTTATACACCAGCAGGTGTTGGTACAGAAGTGGCTGAGGGTAAGGAAACTAGACATTTTACTATGTATGGTGAGGAGAAGGAATATTTGATGGAACGTGCATTTGAAAGTGATTACGCTATTGTCAAAGCCTGGAAAGGAGATTCGCAAGGCAATTTAATTTATAGAGAAACAGCACGCAACTTCAATCCGATGATGGCGATGGCTGGAAGAATCACCATTGCAGAAGTAGAAGAGATTGTGGAATTAGGAGAATTAGATCCAGATCATATTCATACACCTGGTATTTATGTACATAAAATATTTAAAGGAGAAAATTACCAAAAACGAATAGAACAATTAACTGTTAGAAAAAAGTAGATCTCGGCTAAAGCAAGAAAGCTTTGATTGGATTTGAATGATTGATATTCTCCAAAACTTACATCTTATCATCACTACATTGGATGACTATACTAATCTAATTGATAACTTGGAAATACAAACTATCCTTATCCTTTCTGCCTGAGTAATCAGTAGACGTGATGGTGAATTTGCATTGTATAGGAAGCGTTCCTACTGGAATAATTAATTGTTCATTAAAAGTAAAGCCATCTTTGCCATCTACATTTGGGGTACTGGTCAAATAATTACGAATATTGCTATCGGATAAATTTACTTGATTCACCTCAAGAATTAATGAGCTCAATTTGCCACTTTTATAAGCTGTTTCTAAATCAGTAACTGTTCCTACAAAATGAATATAATCTCCATAGTGATATGTGATAGTCCCGCCTGTATTCACTGGCACACTGATTGCATTGACTGGTGGAATGGTATCGTGTAATGAATTATAGAATAAATCATTATTATTAGACTTTTTACAAGAAAACAGATTACAAACAAAAATTAAACCAAGTAAACAGACTAGACGAATAGAAATTTTCATTCACATATTTTTTAAATCTCAAATATAATCAAATTGTGGGTAATACAAAGTATGTTTAATATTTTTACTTTTTAAATGTTATGGAACAACAAGAATTAATATACAGATTGGCCATGTGCCAGATCAAAGGAATAGGTCCAGTGCGATATAAAAAAATGATTGAATTTGCCGGAAGCGCAAAATCAATCATGACAGCAGATGGTAAATTTTTAAGAAAAGCAATAGGATTAAATGCTAAGGTGGCAGACATGATTCGTTCATTTTCTGACTATGCCTTAATTGAAAGCGAGATTGCATTCACAGAAAAAAATAATATTCAGATATTGTGTTTCGATGAAAATACGTACCCGCAAAAATTAAAATTATGTGCAGATAGCCCTAGTGTACTGTTTTATAAAGGCACTCCAATGGCACAAAATAAGAGAGTATTATCTGTAATTGGAACACGTTCTTATACAGAATACGGGAAAAGAATTTGCGAGGAATTGGTACAGCAATTACTTCCATATGATGTTTGTATAGTGAGCGGGTTGGCTTATGGCATTGATATTTTAACACATAAAGCCTGCACTAAAAATAACGTGTCAACAATTGGGGTGCTAGCACATAGTCTGGACTCCATCTATCCATATGCACATACAGGGACAGCTGCTGAAATGCAATTGAACGGCGGATTATTGTCTGAATATTTCTCAAATACAAAACCCGAAAAACAAAACTTCCCTTCCCGAAATAGAATAGTAGCTGGTATGGCTGATGCCACAGTAGTGATAGAAACGGATATCAAAGGTGGCTCTATGATTACTGCTGACATAGCTTATTCCTATAATCGAGATGTTTATTGTTATCCAGGTAAAGTAATTGATGCGAAAAGCGCAGGTTGCAATTTTTTAATTAAATCGTTGAAAGCACAATTGGTAACATGCGGAGAGGATATTGCAACGCACTTGGGTTGGAATACAGTCATGAAAAAGAAACCGCAACAGCGCCAACTCTTCTTTGATTTATCACCTATAGAAGAAAAAATTATCCATGTGTTACAAGAAAAATCTGCAGTTCATATCGATGAATTATACATACTGACGGATTTGAACAGTTCGCAAATAGCAGCATCTATATTGAATTTAGAAATGCAAAATGTAATTAAAGTGATGCCTGGTAAAATGATTAGTATGCAATTTTGAGAATCTAGTTTAACGCAAAATTGTTCGAGAGAAATTAGCTTATATGGTTGATGTATTGCGGCAACGATTGTAGCGGAAAGCCCACACCATGAGCCTCGCATGGGAGGACTTGCAGCGGAAAGCGTGTATGCCGCCCATTTTGTTTTAATTATTAATTTAGTAAAGCGAATTTGCTTTTTTAATTAACTAAATTATAAGTTTTTTGGTATTTCAAATTGAACATTTCTATTACATTTGCGACTTATAAAAACTATGAAAAATCTACCCATTCTGCTGAGTTCCCTCTCTTTCGTTTTAGTTGCCATTTTGTTAGGTATGAAAATGAATGAGAAAAAACCAAAAAATTTCGGTTTGAAATCGGCTCGTGACGCACAAGGAAAGGAAATCATAAATTCAGGCTGTAAAATCGCTTTTGTAGATATTGATACTTTAGAAGCGAATTACGATTATTTTAAATTGAAAAAAACAGAGTTCGAAACACGTCAAAAGGAGATTGATGCTAGACTGGAGAAAATGGCGAATACTTTACAAGCTGAATATTCTGTCTTGCAACAAAAGGCAGAGAAAGGCGAAATGTCGCAACAAGAAGGAAACTCGGCACAACAAGCTTTACTACAAAAGCAGCAGGAGTTAGAATTGCAACGCCAAACATTGGGAGATAAATATATGAAAGACCAGGAAGCATTTAACAAAGAAATTCATGACAATTTGCATAAGTATATTGAATTGTATAATGAAGAGAAAGGGTATGATTATATTCTTTCTTATTCTAAAGATGGCTCCATATTATTTGCTAACCAGGGTTTAGATGTTACAAGTGATATTATCAAAGGAATGAATGCAAAAAAATAAGGACTTCTTCATTTATAAAAAATTAGATACATGAGAAAAAAAATAGTAGCTGGTAATTGGAAAATGAATACCACAATTGCTGAAGGAAAATTATTATTAGATTCAGTAATCACACAAATGCCTGCATTGGCCTCGAATCAACAAGTCATTTTTTGTGTGCCATTCACCCAATTGTATGTGGCAAATGAAGTATTAACGCAAACAACGAAACAGAATATATTTTTAGGCGCTCAAAATTGTCATGATAAAACAGCTGGCGCTTTTACAGGAGAAATTTCAATACCGATGTTGACGGAACTTGGCGTTCATTCTGTGATTATCGGGCATTCAGAAAGAAGACAATATTTTGGTGAAAGCAATGCATTTTTAAAAGCAAAAGTGGACGCATTAATAGCTGCGAATAAACAAATATTATTTTGTTGCGGCGAATCTTTACAAGTAAGAGAATCGAATACACAGAATGAATATGTAACTGCTCAACTGAAAGAGAGCTTGTTTCATTTATCGCCTGAAACTTTCATGCAACATATTGTGATTGCTTATGAACCAATCTGGGCAATAGGCACAGGCGTTACTGCAAGCACAGAACAAGCACAAGAAATGCATGCTAGCATTCGACAATTATTAGCAGAAACCTACTCCGCTGAAATGGCAAATGAAATTACTATTTTGTATGGTGGCAGTTGCAATGGTTCTAACGCAAAAGAATTGTTTGCTTGCAAAGATGTTGATGGAGGATTGATTGGCGGAGCAGCTTTGAAAGCTGAATTATTCTTACCGATCATTCAAGCAATGACGGAAGGGTAGTTCTACAAATGCATTGACCAAAATAGTAAGAAGGCAACCTATATTATTTAGAACTTCTCCACTAAACGATAATCACTTCTTTAATAAAGGCTTCACCAAAGTATTGATTAATCTTTTGGATCACTAAATTTTTATTGTAAGACAGTTCATGTTTGAGCGGCGCTACATTCGTATAGATATACAATTTACCATCTTTAATCACCAAATCTTGGGTATGCTTAGCCACTGTTTTTCCCATTAACTTTTCCCAATCTTGTTTTAGTTTAGTTACTTGATAGCGGTATTTCCAATTGCTTTCTTCAAGCATTTTGTTCAGCGCTTCTTGCATCGAATACTGTGCCATATCTTAACTATGAGATACATATTTTTGAATATCTGAAACAGTTATTTTTCCGTCGCAAAGTATGATTAATCGTTCTATTACATTTCTTAATTCACGGATATTTCCAGTCCATTGGTGCTTACTCAATAGTTTAACTGCAGCATTATTTATCTCTGGAATTTTCATTTTATAATCACCACAAATTTGTTCAAAAAAATGTTTAACCAATAACGGAATATCTTCTTGTCTTTCATTCAAGGAAGGTATTTGTATTTGAATCACATTGATACGATGATATAAATCCATTCTGAAATTATTGCGTTCAATTTCTTTATTTAAGTCTTTGTTCGTAGCGGCAATTACTCGCACATTTACATCTATATCTTTTTCGCCACCAACTCTTGTAATCTTTCCTTCTTGTAAAGCACGTAAAACTTTTGCTTGTGCACTTAAACTCATATCGCCAATTTCATCTAGAAAAAGGGTACCTCCATCAGCTTGTTCAAATTTGCCAATTCTTTGTTTGATGGCAGAAGTAAAGGATCCTTTTTCATGACCAAATAATTCACTCTCTATCAATTCTGATGGGATTGCCGCACAATTCACTTCCACCAACATTTTTCCATTGCGGTTGCTTTTTTCGTGCAACCATCTAGCAACCAGTTCTTTACCACTTCCATTTTCGCCAGTAACCAATACTCTTGCGTCCGTTGGTGCTACTCTTGCAATGGTGTTTTTTATATCTTGAACATATTTACTAATTCCAATTATATCTTGTAAGCCATGTACTTTTTGTTTTAAGCTAACTGTTTCTTTCTCCAGAGTTGATTTGTCAATCGCATTCCTAATCGTGATGAGTAATCGATTTAAATCAGGTGGTTTAGATATATAATCAAAGGCACCTTTGCGAACCGCTTCTACTGCTGTTTCGGTAGACCCATGTCCAGAAATCATGATGATAGGAACGAGTATATTATCCTTATTGATTTTATCCAACATCGTAATACCATCCATTTTCGTCATTTTAATATCACTCAATACGCAATCATATTTGTTCGATTTAATTAAATGATAACCCTCATGGCCATCTGTCGCCTCTTCTACTTTATAACCCTCTTCTATAAGTATCTCCCGTAGTGCTTTTCGGATACTTTTGTCATCATCAATTATTAGTATTTTCTTCATGCATGTAATATTTAATTTGGATGGTTTTATGGATGTCCATAGCTAACGTAGAAAACTATTTTTGGTTATCTCGCCATTCATAAACCCAACTACTTTGTATCATTTCTAAATGACCTTCATTGCTTTCTGCACGCGTACCTTCAAATCCTTGGATGGCAAGAACCCATTCGAGTAATTCGGTAAATCGAATTCGATAGATTTTAGATTCATTGAAATTATCGCCAAAACGCTCATATAGTTTGAGAGCAATATCTTCATAATCATTCCAATGTATTGGTGGTTCGTATGCGTTCATTATCGTTTATTTTTTTTAGAATAATTATTCACCATGTATAACAGATTGGTCGGGAACTATGACTTGAATACGCCCGGTTCCTTCTAACAATACACATTGGCAACTGAGCCTTGAATTGATTCTTGGATTACGTGCGCGGTCAATGAAGTTCTCTTCCTTATCCGAGATTTCTTCTACAAAATCCTCGCCAGATTCAAGGTAAATGTGGCAAGTACTGCAAGCATTTACACCGCCACAGTTATGGTGTATATGAATATTATTTTTCAACGCAATCTCCAAGATGCTATCATCTACTGGGCAATTGGGAATCGTAATTGAAGGAATATTTTTTTGTTCAAAAGAAAAATCGATAGTATACATTTCTATGCGCTAGGCTTTATTTTATATAATTGGCGCAAATTTATGTTTTAATATTTGGAATCCCTATTAATCGAAGAGGTTTGATGAAAGAGAATTTTACGGATAAGTTGGAAGATATTTAATGGCGAAAATCAATTTATTATGAGATAAATTGAGGGCGGCAAGCACGCTATTCGTTTCAATCTTTTTGCTTCAGAGCAAGCAAAAAGGATTTCCACTACTATCGTTGCCGCAATACATCTGCACCATAAGATTATTCCTACTAGGGGTGTTGCCATGGGTACTTATTTTTATGGGACGGAGTGAGACTAATGGGACTGGTAAAATGGGTAGATTGGCTGAAACAATAATGAAATAGACAATTACTTCGGAGCGAAAGACGCTCCGAAGAACGGGGCGCAAGCAAACTTCTTGTTGGTGATAACACCAACAAGGGCGGAAACACATACATGTGAACCTATACTTGTTCTATCTGTATTCACTTCATAATACCATTTACCTAGAATAGAGGTTGCGGAAGTGAAATTTGGGTCTCCTTTATCAACAAAAAAACCTCTTCTGATATCAATATTTTGATAATCATTCAAATCGAGATGAAAATTGCTTAAGTAGCCATACGGGTCAGCAAACAATTGAACGAGATCTATACTCCCACCTGTAGAAGTTCCAGTCTGCCCAAATCTATCTATAACCGTGCCGTTATATTTAAGTTCTAGAATTACATTTGCTTCAAAGTCTAACCCTGATGTCAACGAATCTGCCAAACTTTTTAAATTTAAATCAGCGTTATCATTACAGAGTACATAAACATCACCTGGTAAGATTTGTCCATAAAAAGGAATGCTTGTAACTACACCTAAACTATTAGAAAGATCCAAAGTATAATTCTCTAAATGTATTGTATCACTAGTTGGATTAAATATTTCAACCGCATAGTTCAAATCGAAGGTGCTTCCATCTGTAATTTTACCAAAAGCTAGTTCAGAAAAGAATAAATCTCCGCAAGGTTGGGGAGTATAAATTGGTTGTGCTTGAGTCATTAAAGCTAATGCTATTAGGATAATAGTAAATGTCACTACTGTCCAACTATGAATTGAATAAAATCAACTGTTTGACAGGGTCTGTTAATTTATCAGATAGTTCAATCTTTGTGAAGGCCTGATTTAACTCGATTTTCTCAAAGACACCAACACTTAATATTTGTAATATTTTATTCATGGAATATGGGCTATTCAACTCCTTCTTGATAATCGCTATTAAAACATAAACAGAGATAGCAATCCAAATTTGTGTGTAGACCGCATTTTTACTTGTTCCAT
>CANJRV010000051.1 GCA_947476825.1 Bacteroidota bacterium
AAGTCGTAATTCCAGCCCTGAAAGGGCGATATATGAATAGCGAGGTGGTATCGCCCTGGCAAAAAGTAATCTGGTTTTGGAATTTGGGATTTTAATTTTTCGGATTTTCAGCTTTTTGACTCTGCTCCAAATGTGCTTCAATCACATCATAACCAGCAGCACCGCCACTTACAGCCATTTTCATAGCATCAGATGGATTGATGTCTAAGGCTTGTACATTGTCTTTGCCAACAATAAATAAATAGCCACTTACCGCATAAGAGTGGGGCATGTATACTGCCATTTTATCTACCAAACCCAATTGCGTTAAATCGTTTTGGGTAATGAATCCAATTTGAAATATTTCAGGACTGCTTCTTACTTTTACGAGAACAGGTTTTGTAAATTTCTTTTTATCACCCATAAAACTCTCTACCACTTCCTTAACCGAAGAGTAAATAAATTTTAGAAAAGGAGTTCGTTCAAGAATACTATCAAAAAATCCAATTAAAAATTTCCAAAGTAAGAAGGTACTACCTAGCCATCCTAGAATGACTAATGACCCAATGACAATAATAAATCCAATACCTCGCGGGACATCTGGTATTTTGGTATCTATAAAATCAAAGATAGAATAGGCAGCCCACACCGTAACAGCTAGGGGGGAAATGATGATAATGCCTTGGAAGAAATAACGTAATAATAGACTTGCTGCTTTTCGCATGGGGCAAAGATAACGGGCTAATTTGATTATTTAATCAATAGCGGAAAGAGAAAATTTTAAGTGTATAATCTTCTCTCAAATCTCTAATTTACTTTCTCACAAATCTCCTTTCTAGTTTCTATCTTTGCCCGATGCAAGATTTAGTCGAAAAAATAGAATCCTTAAAAAAGGAAATTAAGGAAGCAAAATTATCCTCCTCGGAAGAAATCGAAAAATATCGAATTCGTTTTTTGGGAACCAAAGGCTTGGTGAAAGAATTGATGGGAGAAATGAAACATGTGTCTTCTGATTTGAAAAAAGAATTTGGCGCAAGACTCAATGAATTTAAAGTTTTTGCAGAACAAAAATATGAAGAGCATAAATCAGAAAGTAGTCATCAAACAAGTCATGTAAAACCAAAAGAGGATGATACATTGCCTGGTATTCCAAATGAAACAGGTGCTCGCCATCCGATTCAAATTACTATGAATAAAATGATTTCTATTTTTGCGAATATAGGTTTTACGGTAGCTGAAGGTCCTGAAATAGAAGACGAATGGCATAATTTCAATGCATTAAATTTACCAGAAGATCATCCTGCGCGCGACATGCAGGATACATTTTATATAGCCAAGCCTGAGCAATCGGATAAAGAATGGTTGCTTCGCACACATACAAGCAGTGTGCAAGTGCGTGTGATGAAGGAAGGCAAATTACCAATTCGTCAAATTTTTCCAGGTCGTGTGTATCGCAATGAAACTATCTCTGCGCGGGCGCATTGTTTTTTCCATCAAGTAGAAGGCCTCTATATAGACGAAAAAGTTTCCTTCGCCGATTTAAAACAAACACTCTATTATTTCGTAAAAGAAATGTTTGGCGATGCGGTGAAAGTTAGATTCAGACCTTCTTATTTTCCGTTTACAGAACCGAGTGCTGAAATGGATGTGAGTTGTTTTATTTGTGATAGCAAAGGATGTAATGTATGCAAACATACAGGCTGGGTAGAAATATTGGGATGCGGAATGGTACATCCAAATGTATTGACCAACTGCGGTATTGATGCCGAAAAATATACAGGCTTTGCTTGGGGCATGGGCGTAGAGCGAACTACAATGATGCAATATGGCATTAAAGATATTCGTGTATTGTCAGAAAATGATGTTCGTTTTTTGGCACAATTTAAAGGTGTAGTATAGTACAGGATGATACTTGTAACGGGCGCTTCTGGATTAGTGGGTACACATTTGATAAAACAGCTATCTGGCTTAGACGTTTCTATAAGAGCTTTATATCATACAGAAATTCCTGAATTGTTTCGGGAAACAAAGGGGCAGAATATGGAGTGGAAGCAAGTAGATATTTTAGACTTCACGCAATTAGAGCAAGCGTTTGAAGGCATTACGCAGGTATATCATTGTGCTGCCATGGTAAGTTATGACCCTCGTGAAAAAGAGCAGATGATGCAGATCAATGTGGAAGGAACCGCGAATGTGGTGAATATAAGTTTGGCAATGGGCATCCGGAAATTGCTTTATGTTAGCTCTATCGCAACACTAGGAAAAGAAACGAACAATGCATGGATTACAGAAAAAGCAGATTGGGTAGAAGGCAATGAAAATTCTAATTATGCTATCAGTAAATACCAAGCGGAAATGGAAGTGTGGAGAGGAATAGCAGAAGGATTACCTGCGATTATTATTCATCCATCCATTATTTTGGGTGAAGGCAATTGGGAAAAAAGCAGTAGTCATTTGTTTAAAATAGTATATGATGAATTTAGTTTTTATACGCAAGGAAGTACAGCTTGGGTGGATGTGCAAGATGTGGTAAAAGCCATGATAACTTTGATGAATAGCGATATTGAAGCCGAAAATTTTATAGTGAGTGGAGGCAATCATACGTATTTGGAAGTGTTTACTAGGATGGCAAATGCAATGCAAAAAAAGCCGCCGTTTCGTAAGGCAAACAATTGGATGACGGAATGTGTATGGCGACTCTCTTATTTAAAAAGTATCCTTACAGGAAGCAAAGCAAGTATTACCAAAGAAACTGCCAGGGCTGCACAGCAATTCAATTATTTCGACAATAGTAAATTGTTGAAAGCATTGCCTGGCTTTAGTTATACGCCAATTGAAGAAACTATAGTGCGGGTTGGAAAGGCGATTGGATTAAAGGGAAGTTCTATCCATTAGAATCCATTTTGGGAAATTAGCTAATTCCCTTCAACATTTCTTCCAATGCAGCAATATGTTCACGAAACGCCTTCTCTCCAATTTTGGTAATGCTATAGGTTGTATTCGTTTTTTTGCCCAAAAATCCTTTTGTAATTTTAATATATTTCTGTTCTTCCAATGGCTTGAGATGGGAAGCAAGATTACCATCTGTGATGGTAAGCATTTCTTTTAAAAAATTAAAATTGACATCCTCATTCACCATCAGTACACTCATGATACCAAGGCGAATTCTATTGTCGAATGCTTTATTTAATTTATCTATCAATCTATTTTGTTTTAGGGCAAAGTAAAAAATGTTGGGGTTCAGTTTCGTTCGTATTTCCACCACATGGCAATGCCATATACAATATGTAAAACACCAAAACCCAAAGTCCAGAAAAGTAGCCCATAACCAGGCGAGTACAAATTGATATAACCCAATACTAGCATGCCATAGCCGAGGTATCGCACTTCCCCGAGGGTATATTTACTGCCATTAACCAAACCTAAGCCATAGAAAATAAGGCAAGCAGGTGCAACGAATGTATACAAGTTTTCGTCCATGAGTTTTAGGATAAAAAGACCACCAATGGCAATAGGTAAAGCGGTATTCCACATCAATCGTTGGGCACTTTTACCCCAAATAAGCACTTGCTTTTTTTTGCTTTGAAAATAGGTAAATAAAAATGCAGATATAAAAGCACAAACAAAAACTGCAATGGCAATATATAATAAGGACAAGTACAAATCATTTGGTGACGCAGAATTTGTAGCATAATCATGTAGGTAATAATTGCTTATTTTTTGATGCGCCAAATAAGCACCGATTAAAGCGCACACGCCTGCTACAATTCCACTCCAACCACTCAGACTAATAAAGCGACTGCTTCGTTCCATCATTTGTTTGATATCATGTAGTTGTTGTATTGGTTCTGCAGGATGTGAAGACATACGGATTTACTTTGAACCGCAAAGCTAAAGATTTAATGCAAAGGGCAAAGGTCAAAATCCCAAGCGCAAAATTCCAATTACTGAAGAAAATCCCAAATTCCAAACTTGAACTACTTTCTACTTACGACTTCTTCCATCAATATTCAAAACTATGTCTCCGTTGCAAAACCGTAAGCTATTTTTTATTACATTTTATAAAATTTAATTTGCACAGCCTCCAATATTTCAAACCATAGAGGCTGCGTAATTTTATCTTGAAAAATAATTGTGTAAGGATAAAAAATTATATTATGCGAATAAAAAGGAAAATGTAAAATTTTTTAACCTAAATTTACCCTTCAATTTTAATTTAAAAATTTAAGGCATGAAAAAAATATCTACCTCTTCCATTTTTCGCTTACTAAGTATTAGTGCTTTTCTACTTCTGATGGTTGTAAAAAGTTATGCGCAATGTAATTTGACAACGAACAATATAAATAATGTTACGAATGTTGGAGCTGCACCTATCGATAACTGTTCTTTTCCTGGTGGAGCAATTAATGCAAAAGGAAATGCATTCCTTTATACTGGACTTATTCCTGGTAATAGCTATTCTGTCGGAAATTGTTTAGCAATAGGTGGCTTGAATGGAGGAAATGGGGCAGGAATAGGCACTACAATTACTGTCTATGATAATGCCACTCTTACAATGATACCAGGTGCTTTTGCAAGTTCAGCAGGCACAGGTGTAGGAGATGGAGTGTGCGTGACCTTTACTTGCCCAGTTGGAGTTACGTCTATACGGATTCTGGTGCACGATAATTTATGTAGTAATATCACAACAAATTCACCAGGAAATACAATTAGATTAAAATGTCTATCTTGTCCATCACCATCTCCTGCAGTTTCAAATTTATCTTGTGTAATTTATGGTTTGCCGGCAAATTCTTCAACAAATGTAAGTACAAATCCTTCATTAAGTTGGACAGCATTAGGTACGAATACATCTACACTATATGATATCTATTTAGATAATGCGAATGGTACTACTTTATATCAATCTAATATTTCAGCTGCTGCATTTACAATACCGATTTCTACACCACTATTATGCGGAACAACCTATACATGGAGAGTGATACCAAAAAATTGTTTTGGACAACCTACCACCCCAATTACCAACTGCCCAAGTAGTAGTTTTACTACAATGGGATCTGCACCTGTTGTATGCCCTACAATTTCAGCACCTGCTAATGGAGCAATAGGCATTACGCTAAATCCAACTGTTACGTGGTCGAATGTTTCAGGTGCTACCATGTATGATTTATATTTAGATAATGTTAATGGTTCTACTTTATTTCAAGGAAACATATTAGCATCCGCAACAGCAACAACTTCTATAGCTCTTTTTAGTAGTGTATCACCAAGTCAGTATTTTACACCTGCTTTATCGTGTAATACAACTTATTATTGGAGGGTTGTTGCCAAGAATAATTGTGGTGTAACTACATGTTCTATGACCAATAGCTTTACTACAGTAAATGCAGTGCCAGTTTGCGCTGCAATAACTGCACCATTGAATGCAGCAACTACACAAAGTACAACGCCAACCTTAAGCTGGGCTGCTTCAACAAATGCCACGAAATATGATATTTATTTGGATAATTTATCAGGAGCTGCTGCTGCTACTACTTTATTTAGAGCGGATTGGAACGGGATTACATACACTATTCCTTTAGCTTCACAATTGTTGTGTGGTACATTGTATAGTTGGAGAGTGGTTGCAAAAAATGATTGTGGCGCTTCAACTGCTTGTACAGTGAATACTTTTTCAACAGCCGCCGTTGCGCCTGCTTGTCCAGTGATGACATCACCAGCAAATGCAGCAACAGGAGTTTCACTTACCCCTAGTTTGACATGGACTGCAAGTACAGGGGCCACTTCTTATGATATTTATTTAGACAATGGTACTGGTACCACTCTCTTTGAAGGAAATTTTCTTGGCAGTGCAACATCTTATAATGTGCCAGCCGCTCGTGCATTATGTGCAGGAGGTACTTACACTTGGAAGGTGATTGCCAAAAATGCTTGTGGCGCTTCGACTGCATGTAGTTCATTTTCTTTTACAACTGTTTCTAATACACTTGGATGCGCTGTGTTAACGGCACCTGCAAATAATGCGGTTGCACAGTCTTTGACACCTACTTTAACATGGACAGCTCCAACTGGAGCTACTGCTATTTATTATGATATTTATTTAGACAATGCGACCGGTACAACACTATATGCTACAAATCTTCCTCCAACATCAGCAACTTCATATACTGTTTCGGCTAGTACACCATTGAATTGCAATACGACGTATACTTGGAAGGTGGTAGCAAGAAATGCTTGCGGCGCTTCAACTGGTTGTAGTACTTTTACATTTACAACTTTAAGCACTGCACCAACGGTTTGTCCTACTTTATCGGTACCAGCCAACGCAACAAATGTATATACAAAAACACCAGTATTAACTTGGACAGCAGCTGCCAATGCTACAGCATATGATGTTTATTTAGGAATAGGTACTCCTGTATTAGTGGCTACTGTACCTGGTAATATACTTTCCTATACCATACCACAAGCAAGTGCATTAACATGTGGCTCTGCGTATTCTTGGAGAATAGTTCCAAAAAATGCATGTGGTTCGGCTACTACTTGTACTACATCAAATACATTTACAGTAAATACACCGATTGCTACATGTCCTACATTAACGCCAGCAAACGCAGCAACAGCCATTTCTACTACACCACTACTTTCGTGGACAGCAGTGGCAGGAGCAGAGTTGTATGATATTTATTTAGACAATGCAACAGGTACTACTTTATTCAAAGCCAATATTCCTGCTGCTCAAATAAGCTATAATGTTTTACCTTCTGAGCAATTATTATGTAATACACTTTACTCTTGGAGAGTAATTGCCAAGAATCAATGCGGACCAGTAGCTAGTTGTCCAGCAATTACATTTACAACAGTGAATGCAACTGCTGCTTGTGCAACACTTACAGCACCTGCAAATAATGCAACTGCCCAATCGATGACACCAACATTTACATGGACAGCACCTGCTACGCCAAACTTACCAGTGTCGTATGATCTTTATTTAGATGCTGGTTTGGGTGGAACAACTTTCGCAGCAAATATTGGAATTTTACCAGGTTCAGCAGCTCCACAATTATCATATGCATGGCCAACCAATAATCCATTATTATGTAATACAGTATATACTTGGCGCATTGTACCACGTTTTTGTGGTAACGTACAACAAGCAGTAACCGCATGTCCTACAACCTTTACATTTACTACCGTGAGTCCAGCAGTTGCAACTGTAACTTCTACAATTCCTGTTGCAGGTCTTTGCGGAAGTAGCAAAGTAACCATGACGGCGACAGGAGCAACTCCACAACCAGGTGTTACTTATCAGTGGTTAGAATCGGCTAGCCCAAGCGGTCCATTCGTACCATCTACATCAGGTTATGGTATGAATACAACAGTATATCAACCAGCATTAACAACTTCTACCATTTATTATCAATTTAAAACAACGGCAAATAATCCTGGAACTTGCTCACCTGCCATTTCAGCTACATATACAGTTGCTGTAGGTGCTGCACCAACTGCACCAATTGCAACCAATAGTATTCAATGTGGACCTGGTATTCCAACAGCTTCTGTTACTTCAACTGCAGGTGCTTCAGGAACAGGGCAAATGTATTGGTATTCGGCGCCAACTGGAGGTACATTAGTGCAAGGACCACCAGTAAGTGGGCCAGGATATAATACATACTTAAGTTCTATCAGTACAACACAAAATTATTTCGTTTCTGAAAATAGTGTCAATGGTTGTCCAAGCCCTAGAACACAAGTTACTGCTTCAGTAGGTCAATTACCAATACTGAATACAACACAAACACCATCAGGTATTCAATGTTATGGTGTACCTATTACTTTACATGCTACTGGTGCAAGTACTTATGTATGGAATGGTAATGCGACATCTGTAGTTGGAGATACTACATTTTCAAATGGACCTCCAGGTACTTATACTGTAACTGGTACGGACGCAATTGGTTGTTCATCAACAAAAACGATCACGGTTGCATTACATCCATTGGTGGTTAATACGACAACTAATGCAAGTCCTGCTGCATTTTGTATTGGTAACAGTACAAGTTTGACAGGTTCATCTGCTCCTATTTGTGGAGGAAGTCTTACAACATTTGCAGGCATTTATGCACCAGCCAATTGGGTATTTAGTTTAACCAATTCGAACGGTACTGTGAATACAGGAAGTGCGCCTGCAAGTATTACCATGACTTCAGGTACTAATAATAATTCATTAAGTAATCCTGGAACTACAAATTATGCAATGACCTTTGGATGCGCTGGTACAGTGAGTTTCAACTGGTCTTATTCAACGCCTGATTTACCACCATTTGACTATCCACAGTATACAATTAATGGAGGTGCTCCAGTTGTTTTCCCTGGATTTAATTTAGGCGGTGCAACAGTACAAAGTGGAACTGCTTCTATTAGCGTTCCGGCAGGTGGAACATTAACTTTGCAAGCTTACACAGCAGATAATGATCTTACACCATGTACCATTACAATTAGTAACTTTTCAGGACCAAATGCACCAATTAGTAGTTCAGTAAGTATTTGGACAGCAGCAACAGGTGGTACGAATTTAGGAACACCACCATTAACAGTAACGCCAACTACATCAGGCAATATTACCTATTATGCTTCCTTTACAGCAAGTAATACAGGTTGTACAAACCCAACAAGAGTTCCAATACCATTAACTGTAAATGCATTGCCTACAGTAACTTCTTCACCAGCAGCGCCTAATGTTTGTGCAGGTTCTAGTTTGATATTGAATGGTGGCGGTGCAAATTCATATTCATGGACAGGCGGTATTAGTGATAATACTTCATTTATACCAAGTGGAACCGCAACCTATACCGTAACTGGTGTTGATGCGAATTCTTGTTCAAATTCAACAACAGTCTTAGTAACAGTAAATGCATTACCAACAGTTACAGCAACGCCTTCAACAAGTACTGCTTGTGAAAATTCAAATGTGACTTTAGTAGGTGGTGGTGCTTCAACCTATTCATGGACTGGTGGTATTACAGATAATACTGCATTTCCTGCAACAACAACTACTACTTACACCGTAACTGGTACAGATGCTAATTTATGTTCAGCAACAGCAACTGCTGTATTGAATGTAAATCCTGCTCCTTCATTATCGGTTTTACCTTCTTCTTCTGTAAGTGTTTGTGATGGATTGTCTACCATGTTATCTGGAAATGGCGCGAATACTTATTCTTGGACAGGTGGTATAAGTGATGCAACTGCATTCACACCAACTGCCACTACAACATATACCGTAACAGGCACGAACACAGGTACTGGTTGTACAACCACTACCACAGCAACAGTAACTGTTAATCCAATTCCAACATTAGGTACAACCAACGCAAATCCAAGCACAGTTTGTTTCGGAATACCAACGGTGTTAAGCTATTCAGATGCAGCACAAATTACCAATTGGTATACAGCAGCGTCAGCAGGGACCAATGTAGGAACAGGAACCACATTAAATCTTACACCAAGCACTTCTGGTTCATTAAATTATTATGCAGAAGTATCGGATGCAGTAACAGGTTGTGTAAATACAAATCGTGTTGCGACTCCTGTAACTGTGAATGCATTACCTACTGTAACAGCTACGCCAGTAGCGCAAAGTATTTGTCAAAATAACATGGCTAATATCGCAGGAGGTGGTGCCACGTCCTATTCATGGACAGGTGGTATCAGCGACAATACACCTTTTTCAGTTATTGGATCTAATACCTATACTGTAACTGGTACGGATGGCAATAACTGTCAAAACACAGCAACAGCAGTAGTTACAATGAATGCATTGCCTAATGTAAACGCTTCAGCAACACCTTCAAGTTTATGTATTAATTCCCTCGCTGTATTAAATGGTAGTGGTGCAACAACCTATTCATGGACTGGAGGAGCAACAGATAATACACCATTTGTAGCAACTGCAATAAATACTTATACTGTTATTGGTACAGATGCAAATTCTTGCACTGCAACAAGTACAGTAACTGTGAATGTAAATGCTGCTTCTGGAATCTTAGCGTTGGCTAGCTCTGGAAATTCTTCTTCTAATACAGGTAATTCAAATCAATCACAAACACAACCTGATGGTACGTCTGTTGATTATTATGATGCTAGTTGTAATTTAATCTCCAATGTGAATGATGGTTCTGGTGGTAATATTCTTGGTAATACAGTCAGCAACGTAACTGTAGATGCAACCGTAAATAATTATAATGGTCAACCTTACGTTCGTCGTTGGTATCAAATCACACCAACAAACAATGGTCCTGCAACTATTACATTATATTTAACGCAAGATGATTTCGATGATTACAATGCTGCCAACGGTGCATTCCCAGACTTGCCAACTTCAGGCAGTAACAGTGATCCAAATATTTCTGCTATTCGTGTGTCTAAAGTAGATGGTATATTAGGTTCTGGAACACCAACAGTAATTACGCCAACTGCTGTTAACTGGAATGGAAATTATTGGGAAATCACATTCCCAGTAGCAAGCTTTAGTCAATTCTATTTCCATGCTGCTAACCCATTGAATTCAGCACTTCCAGTAAATATCACTAGCTTCACTGGCGAAAAATCAGCAACTAGTGATTTGTTGAATTGGAACACAAGTAGTGAGCAAAACAATGCCTACTTTAATTTGCAACATAGTACGGATGGTATTCATTTTACATTATTAGATAAAGTAAATACAAAGGCAATACATGGCAATAGTAATTCACCATTGCAATATGCATACGAACATAAAGTGCCAACATTAGGTCATAATTACTATCGTTTAGAACAAGTAGATATTGATGGTAAAGCATCCATACACCAAAAAATAGTAGACTTGATATGGGCTGCAAATGGCAGTACGGTAAGTATCTATCCTAATCCAACGCAAGATGTACTGCAAATTGATTTGTATACGGTGAAAGAACAAAATACCACAATTAAAATCATGGATATGAGTGGTCGTATTATTAAACAAGTACAAGCTAAATCTATAAAAGGATTGAATAATTTGAGCATCAGTTTAGGCGAATTTACAAATGGTGTTTATACTGTGCAAATATTTGAAAATAACCAATTAACGCAAGTTAGTAAAGTGAATAAAAACTAATCAAGCGCTGTCGAAATAAAAATCCCTGTCTAGAAATATAGACAGGGATTTTTTTTATGGCATAGAATTTGAACGGTTATAAGCTATATAAAATCACTTTTAGTTCATCATCATTTGCTTCAATACAAATATTTTTTTTCTCGGCAGTAAATAAATGTTGAACAGAAACAGGAACCTCAATAGCCTGATGAATCAATGGTTCTACCGAAGGCTTGAATTTAATGGGATGTGCTGTTTCTAAAATAATTCCTTTTTTGTTTGGATGCAAGGCTAAGTATTTTTCTAATCCGGCATAGGCAACCGCACCATGTGGATCTAGAATATACTGCTCTTGATTAAATACTTTTCGTAAGGTTGCCTTTGTAGTGGCTTCATCAATAGATGCAGCAAATACATTCTTTTTGATGCTTGCATAATCCTGTTTATACATTTCAAAAAGTCTAGGAATATTACTTGGATTGCCTACATCCATTGCATTGGATATAGTGGCAATAGATGGTTTAGATTGATAAGTTCCAGAAACATAATAATCATAAAATGCATCATTGCTATTGCATGCTGCTACAAATATATCGGTAGGCAAGCCAGATAAACGAGCTAAAATACCAGCACAAATATTGCCAAAATTCCCACTAGGAACTGCAAATACAGGAGCTTCTTCATGCTGCCATTGTTGCATGGCAAAAGCATAATAAAATTGTTGTGAAAGCCAACGCGCAATATTAATAGAATTGGCAGAAGATAAAATCATGTGTTGATTTAATGCGGTATCTGCAAAAGCAGTTTTGACCATGCGTTGGCAATCATCAAAATCACCTTTCACTTCCAATGCAAGAATATTATGACCCAAAGTAGTGAGTTGTAATTCTTGAATTTCACTTACTTTTTGTGATGGATATAAAATGACAACTTGCGTATTTTCAACCTGTAAAAAACTATTGGCAACCGCGCCACCTGTATCACCAGAAGTAGCTACCAGTATGGTTGTTTTTTGTTTGTCTTCTTGACAAAAATATTGCAGACAGCGACTTAAAAATCGAGCACCAACATCTTTAAATGCCAGTGTGGGTCCATGAAATAATTCTAAGGAATAGATAGAGTCCGTTATTGGAACCAATGGGAAATCAAAATCGACTGTTTCGGCACAAATACGTATCAATACATCCTTTGGAATACAATCACCAACATAGGGACTTATTATTTGAAAGGCTAATTCTTCTTTTGAATAGGATTTGAAATGCTCTAAAAAATGCGGCGAGAATATTGGAATTTGCTCTGGAAAATAAAGACCTTTGTCTGGTGCAAGTCCTTGTATGACTGCCTCTTTAAAATTTACGGGAACAGAATTTTTGGATGTACTATAATAAAGCATGCAACAATAATTAAAGGCGTAATACTACAAAGAATTAAGGAGCAAATTGGAATTTGGGATTGTATAATTTGGAATTTCCTGTCGAGTTCCTTTTTAGAATTTGATTACTGTATTCATCTTTTAGAATTTGGGATTTAAAATTTTTGGAATTTCTTATTGAATTTCCGAAGCGGATATTCAATAAGAAATTCCAAAAGATGATTACTTTTACGAGATTAATTTTTCGCATGAAAAAATTCTACTTTGTACTATTTCTCCTCCGTTTTTTTATAGATGCGCAAGCGCAAACGGTTTTGAACAAACCCAGTAAACCTGAAGTCTTTACCGATACTATCATTAAAAAATATGGCGTTACGCCAGGTCGTCAACAATTGATTTTGATGATAGAAAGAGAGTTGAAAAAAGCGGATATTGCGGATGGTGTTTATGATAAAATGATAGATCAAAATGGAGATGTTCAAAAGACCAATAATTTATCAAATACCATTTTTAAAAAAACAAATAGAACCATTGCTTATATTGAAAATAATGAAACGGATGATGCACTAAAAAGAAAATATTTAGGTAGAATTATTGAAAATTTGAAATTATTTAATACCGATATTAATGATGGAATGATAGAAATAGCTTTTTATCAAGCCTTGTTTGAAAACACATATCAAATTGTAAGAGGAGTGCATAATCATACCCTGAAGGATTATATTAAAGATAATATTAGTAATACTTTATACATGCAGGCGTCGCTTTTTAGTGATGATCAGGAAGCAACAAATATATTAATGGAAGGTATGGGTGAAAAGTATCCAGAGATACTCATTAAAAAATTGCACACCATCACAAATCCAATGGCGGCTGATATTATTGTTGCCAAAGCTGCGCCAAAAAATCCAAAGCTACTTTTAAATTATGCTACTTCTACTTCTGTGGAGAGAGATATTGTTCGCAGAAATCAAGATCCATATGTCAAAATAATTTTGAAAATTGCAGATAGTTGTACCACACCACTCAAAGGAATTTTCTTTGTAGAAGAAGTAGTAAAAGGAAAAATGACAATTGCAGCTATCAATAAGGTGACTGAAAACCCGGATGAATTTTTTAAAAAAATGATTGAGCTACGGCAAGTATATTTTGCAAGTGATTTGAGAAAAATTTATGATCGAGAACTGATACATGAAGCCTCACGTTATGTTGGTAGCATGAATGAATTACATGAAGCAGTAGAAGGTATTCGATTTAAATGTATTGAAAAATTTTCCGCCATCGAAATTTATTATATCATCGTATATGGTAGTGATGATTTATATACCAGTAGTTTTCTAGGTTGTTATAATAGAATGGTAACACGTATGAAACCAAAGAGTGGCAATGAATTTTTAACCGATATTAAAAAAGATAAATTCAGAACCTTTCTTCGTTTATGCGCCAACTACAATACCATCAGCTCTTTTTTAGGCACGATGAATGAAGACAATAAAAAGGAATTGATGAAAGGATTTGTTTCTGATTTGGATAAAACATTAGAAGGTGATTTGGAAGGTGCGACAGATGTTGCCAATTCATTTGGTAGCATTACAGATTCTTTACTCCGAAAAGAAATTACGGAAGAAATAAGATTGACACGTGAAAAAAACAAACAAGATGTGACTTCTAAAGGGTATAAAATTTATGATATTTTATATTCGATGCTAACTTCAAGTAATGATTCACTCACCAAGAAATTTGGAATCCCACCTATTTCGGTTATGCCTTATAGTCAATTGGTAAATGATAGTGGCATTGTAGTTCAACAAGTTTTTTTCTTTGGCGACGTAGATGGAAAAGGTGTATTTAATAGTTTTGTTGGCACATTTGGCGCGCCAGATTGGAAAGTAAAAAGAGAAGAAAATTGGGTAAAAATTTCTTCTATAAAAGGCAAGCGTGTAGATATCTATGCGAATATGCCGAAGGATGAACCGGATGATGAATTGGCGCAAAATGCATTGCAAATGTATTTAGATGAAAATGATATTAGACCATCTGTAATTATTCATCGTGGACATAGTTACCATTTATCTAGCACTTTAGAACATATCAATTCGCGGCATAAAGTGGTCATTCTAGGCGCTTGTGGGGCATATCAAAATTTATCCTTAGTCATTGGTCAGTCTGAAGATGCACATATTGTATCAACCAAGCAAATTGGAAGCGGAAAGATAAACGGTCCAATTATCAGAGCATTCAACCAGCGATTATTAGAAGGAAAAGATATTAATTGGGTGGAAATGTGGGATCAATTATCTAAACAATTTGCTACTGGAGAAATGAAACAATTGTTCGACGATTATGTACCACCATTTAAAAATTTAGGTGCTTTATTTTTAAAGGCTTATCGAAAATCAGGGGATGATTATTAAAATTCCAAATTCCAAAGGTTGAAATTAGGTAAAACATATGTATTCTTTATTTTCCTTTTTTTGATGCAATCATTATTTGTCCCTGCGCAAGATATTGTTATTAGTTCTCCCCCACCGGCACCTGCAAATACATCTTCTATTTACTTACCATCAACAGACTTTCCAAGCCATACACCTTTGAAAATTATCAAAGTTAATTTTCATTATTTTATACATGATGAAGTTGGGAATCCAATGAGTTTTACAGAAACTACTGGATGTAATCCACAAGATACTGTCAACAATGGATATACAAATGCACATGAATTAATAGATCAAGTGAATGATCAATTGAGCCATAATGTACATTTGAATTTGCCTTGCAATAATAACATTCCAGTATTACCAACCAACTTGCGTTTTGAAATTTATACCGACCCGGATAAACCAGAAGATAAGGGCATTTATTTTCATCGATTCAATGATGTTTTTACAAATGGTAAGCCCAATCTTAACTCCAAATTTTGGTATCAATATTATCAATGGAATCCAAATACAACGAAGCAACTTTTTACAGTACATGGAGAAAAAGTAATCGATCTTTTTTTTCTGGAGAGTACAAATAAAGAGGATGGTGGCGGTGTGGCTTCTGGCAATCCTACAGCTACTTCCGCAGCAGTAAATGTTGCAGATATTTTTGAGTTGGCTAGCGGTAAAGTAGAATACAAATTGCTTCGGCAAGCAACGAATGCTGCTACCATTATACATGAAGTAAGTCATATACTTAGTCTGCAACATGTATTTCCAAATGATGATTGTGATGATACACCCATGTCAACGCCTGCTCAAGGAGGATGTTATAAGGATAGTACTTGTAATTTATTTACCAATAATGTCATGGATTATTGTGGCGGTTATCGTGGATTTAGTTCTTGTCAAATTGCGAAAATAAATCAGTTTGTAGAAGAGAATTTCCCAGCCTATGTCAAGTGTTTTTATGATACCGCACAAACGATTATTATTCATGCAGGAGAAAATATAACATGGGATGGTATTAAACATTTAAATGGAGATTTGATTATAGAACCTGGCGGAAAATTGACAATCAATGGGAACTTATTTATGCCGAGTAATGCGCAAATAATTGTGCACGTAAAAGGAACGCTGGTACTGCATCATTGTGTAATTAATAAATCCTGTGATGAAGCCTGGAAGGGTATTTCAATTGGTCGATGGTATGATGTAAAAAAGAAAAAACAATACACAGGTAAAGTCATTTTTCAAGATGGATCAAAATTGGAAAATGCCTTGCAAAAAATAACTTATTGGCGAATGAAAACGGCGAAATAATTTTTCTTATGGAGACTAAGGTGAATGGAAGTATTTTAAAAAGATTACCTGCGTCTTCTGTGTTTTCTGTGAGCTAGTTAATTAAACTTATTTCACCAAAGTAACATCCCCTTTATATTCTATTGTTTTACCTGTTGGCCATTGAATAGCACAGTAATAATAATAAATACCCATATCGCTAATTACTCGATTTCCATTTTTACTTCCATCCCAAGCTTTGGTTGGATCATTGGATTCGAAAATAATTTCGCCATAACGGTTTGCAATTTTAAGGGAGTAATTCAATATTTCTTCGAATTTGATATTTGAAATAACGGGTCCAAATAAATCATTATGGTTATCGCCGTTGGGTGAAAAAGCATTTGGGAAAAAGATACGTCCTTCTTGCACTATTTTACCACAATGTGTAATGGAGTCCATACAGCCATCCGCGTTTGTAGCGATTAACTTAAAACAAAAAATACCAGCAGTATCAAAAGTTTTCTGTGTATTCGTATTGGTTGAAATTAAGGTGTCCATATAATACCATTGGTATTGTGTAGCTCCAGTACTTAAATTATATAGTGAAAATGTTGGCTCCGTTAAAAGGGCTGTGCTTGGATTGATGCTAAACTCTGCTACTGGACTAGGTGAACGTACAATAGTAAAAGTAAGTGTGTCATATTCACTACAAGCACCAGTACTGAAGCCACTTATGGTATAGGTTGTAGTTGTGTCTGGAACAAAAGCAAGTAGAGAAGAATCAGCGTTTGCAATGATACCAGTGATGGGGTAATATTCTAAATAAGCATGTTCGGGTATATTTAAAAAAGCAGTATCCCCTTTACATAAAACAGTATCTGATGGTACACTTAAAGCAAAAGCACCACCCTTATTTAATGAAGAATCATTGAGCCTAGCGAAAAAACCATCACTAGATCCAGAGGATGTTAATACAGAACTACCATATGTTGCTGGAGATCGAAAGAAACCACATGCATATAATTGTTTACCTTTTCCTTTTGCTACTGCATTGCATCTATCATTGCTATCTAGGCCACCTCCAGTTGCTGCCCATTGCCATTTTCCATCTGGTGAAATACGAGCTACGAAGCTTTGTAATCCTGCGCCAGAAGGCACAGTAATATTTCCAAATTTTGCGGAGTCGGCGATGTCCCCAACCACATACACATTGCACATCGAATCGGCAAAGACATCATTACCTCTTTCACTTCCTAAATTACCACCAGCTCTTTTTCCCCAAATAGGTTTACCCGTTTTAGCATCTAATTTTAAAACAAAGGCATCACGCTTGTCATAATTTTTTACCAATATCGTATCTACAATTAATGAATCTCTGAATTCACCAGTAACATAAATATGTCCATTTTTATCCGAACAAATTCCATTACTCCAATCATCTTTTCGGCTACCTCCATTGGTCACCCATTGAAATACACCAGAGGTATCGTATTTCAAAACGAAGATATCATAACCACCACTGCTGGTTAAAGTGCCAGGTCCAAATGGACGTGTATGATCATAACCGCCAGTTATAAATACACCGCCTGAATCATCCACACAAACAGCAATATCCCGTTCGATGTATTTATTATGCGAAGTATCATAAGGCAAATTGCCATAGGTTCTTGCCCATTGAAATTGCCCAGCACTATTGATTTTGGCTATCCAATAACTATGGTCGTAGGAACTAGTATTGCTGTTGGTTGCAGTTACTGTTCCGCCACAATCGAGATTGGTACCAGACATAAAACCAACCACATAATTATTTCCCATTTTATCTGTTGCTATATCCAAGCCTTGATCGTCGCCACCATTACTTGATACATAATTACCCCAAAGCGGTGTGCCACTTGAATTGTGTTTGATAATAAAACATTGATCGCAACATCCAGTTCCAGAAATATTAATACTCCCTATATTGATTCCTGCGCCTTCCCAAAATGTACCAGTCGATACACTATTCCCATTTTTATCTACATCCATTCCCAATATTCTATCATCATAATATTGACCACCACTTCTTGCCCAATAGCAGAAACCTGTACTATCAAATTTTGCTAAAAAAATTTCTTTGCTTTGGGTATTTGCTGTGTAGTTCAAATTAACTGAATTGGTACCTAAAGTAATTTGATTGCTAAAATAACCAGACACATAAATAAATCCAGAGTCATCGGTTTTTATACAAGTTGCTTTATCGCTTCTTGTATTTCCCATTCGTTGCGCCCAAACCCAATTTTGGGATAGTGCGCTAAAATGTGTTGCCAATAAAATAAGAATGAGTAAGGATAATTTTTGATGCATGCGTTTAGAATTTATGTTTCCTTCTTAATTCAATTGAATAAGAAAGTGTTTGAAACTAGAAAAAATAAATGTACAAAAATATATTGTAAAAATGGGGAATACGCTTTCCTATTTATCCCATTTTATTTTACAGGTGATCGTAAAATTTCTGCCAATATTGAGTAATCCATAATTTTTAAAACGGGAGAGATGATAATAATAAGCAACGTTCAACATATTATTTCCAGATAATGAAAAGTCTATATCATGTTGTGTACATTTCAATTTGTAAGTTCCGTCAATATTCAGCGTTAGGAATTTTTACACCTGTTGCTATATTCAATTTTATATTCCATGGGTTGATAACTAATTCCAGAATGCAAATAATAAGGGTTCCATTTTGAAAAAGGATGTATGGCTTTAACGGATGTATCCACTGATGCAGTTAAACTGCTTTGAATATATTTTTCACCAATGCCAATTCCGTTGCAGATAAAGCTAGACATTGTGTTTCTAAAACTTTTTGGATATGTGCAGGATGTTGAACCATATGCTGGGTAATACATACATACATGAACTGCATTGCTATTACAAGTAGTGTAAAGAAAAGGGATATGATGTATTGTTTTTCAAAGGAAATAATAGTATTTGTATAAATAGATAAAAAACTATAGGATGAACATTTTTGTTGAATTATTCTTTTGAAGAATTATGTTGCCTTCAATTTATTTGAAAAAAAGATACAATTGCTACATGGCAATTCTAGGAATGTAATGAGAATATTTTTGGGCGGCAAGCACGCTTTCATTTCAATCTTTTTTGCTTCAGAGCAAGCAAAAAAGGATTTCCACTCAATCGTTGCCGCAATACATCCAGCATAAAAAATCATGTGCTCATTAAATATTTAGTTTAGCCATATAAATCTTGTTTTGTTTTATTGAAGATTACTTACAAATATGCAACCAATATAAGCAAGCATATATGCAGGTTTGGTATTACCTTGCCCCCAAAAATTTTTATATGTGCGGAATAGTGGGTGTATTTGACACCAAAAAAAATGTAGAAATGTTGAGACCAACCATATTAGACATGTCGAAAAAAATTAGACATCGTGGACCAGATTGGTCGGGCGTGTATTGTGATACACATGTGATATTGGCGCATGAACGATTGGCAATTGTAGATCCGCAAAGTGGCGGACAACCTTTGTATAGCGCAGATAAAAATTTGATATTGGCGGTGAATGGTGAAATTTATAACCATGCCGAATTACGAAATCAATTGCCAGATTATCCTTTTCAAACCCATTCCGATTGCGAAGTGATATTGGCTTTATATCAACAAAAAGGAATTCATTTTTTGGAAGATCTCAATGGCATTTTTGCTTTTGCATTGTACGACAAACAAAATGATACTTACCTCATTGCGCGAGATCATATGGGCATCATTCCACTCTATATGGGTTGGGATAAATTGGGTAATTTTTATGTAGCTTCTGAACTCAAAGCTTTGGAAGGACAGTGTAATCAAATACAAGAGTTTTTGCCTGGACATTATCTCAATTCTGCTGAAGGTCATGATTTGCAGAAATGGTATAAGAGAGATTGGATGGATTATGAACATGTAAAAAATAATAACAGCGATATACAAGTTTTGCGAACTGCCTTAGAAGCCGCTGTTCATAGGCAACTCATGAGCGATGTGCCTTATGGTGTTTTGCTTTCTGGTGGATTAGATTCATCCATTATTTCTGCCATCACCAAAAAATATGCTGCCAATAGAATTGAAAGCGATGACAAACAAATGGCTTGGTATCCGCAATTACATTCATTCGCTGTAGGCTTATTGGGCTCACCCGATTTAGCAGCGGCACAAAAAGTGGCATTGCATATTGGTTCGGTGCATCATGAAATTCATTTTACTATACAATAAGGATTGGATGCGATTAGCGATGTGATTTATCATTTAGAAACATACGATGTCACTACGATTCGTGCTTCTACACCGATGTATTTATTGGCGCGTGTGATTAAGTCGATGGGTATTAAAATGGTTTTATCTGGCGAAGGTGCGGATGAAATATTTGGTGGTTATTTGTATTTTCATAAAGCACCAAATGCACAAGCATTTCATGAAGAGACGGTTCGTAAATTAAGCAAACTACATTTATATGATTGTCTGCGAGCCAATAAATCCCTTGCTGCATGGGGCATAGAAGGGCGAGTACCATTTTTGGATAAAGAGTTTATGGATGTTGCCATGCGCTTAAACGCAGCAGATAAAATGGCGAATCAAAATAAAATGGAGAAATGGATTTTGCGTAAAGCATTTGAAGATCTATTACCAGAAAGTATTGTCTGGAGACAAAAAGAACAGTTCAGTGATGGCGTAGGTTATAGTTGGATAGATACCTTGAAAGCAACCGCCGAAGCAAGCGTAACAGATGAGCAATTGGCGAATGCAAAATTTAGATTTCCCATACATCCACCAATGAGTAAAGAAGAGTATCGTTATCGAAGTATATTCACGGAACATTTTCCATCAGACTCTGCTGCGAGTTGTGTACCTTCTGTAAAGTCTGTTGCGTGCAGCACGCCCGAAGCATTAGCATGGGATGCATCTTTCCAAACGATGAATGACCCATCTGGTAGAGCAGTGAAGAGCGTGCATAAGGAAGGGTATGAATGATGATGTTATTTTGGCTACAACCATTTAATAGAATCTAGTGCTTGTACAAGACTTCAATTTATCAAGCAATAGCTAATTATTTAGAAATTGCAGTATTCTGCTTCTCAAAGATTTTAAGTTGGCTGTTTCTGCATTGAATAAGAAAATAAAAGTAATATCCTTATCCAACAAGCGATAGAATCCATGCGTGTTTCCGGGATGTCCACCACTATGGTATACTAATTTTTCGGTAGGTGTATTTTTAATAAACCAGCCAAAACCATAACTAATATTTGGGTTGGTATGTGCGTAAATTGTTTGTCCGTTAAAGCTTGCTTCAGTGATGGATTCGTTTTGCAATGCACAAGGCAATAGTGTACAATCATGAAGTGCTTTATCCCAAATGGCTAAATCTCTAGCACTTGTCACTACGGAACCATCACCATAAAAATCGCCTAAGTAGTACACGAAATTATATTTTGTTTGTAGGTGTGCATATGCAAATTTTCCATTTTCATACACATGCCCGACAGCTAAATTTTTATTATGGATTCTACGAATATCTGTGACCATATAAGCGAAAGTACTCTTCATGTTTAAAGGTTCGAAAATATGTTGGTGCATGAACTCTTGGTAACTTAAACCAGAAATATTTTCGATGATGTTTGCTAAGAAATCATAACCAATATCGGCATACTGAAATTTTGTTCCAGCTGCAAATTGCAAAGGAAGTTTGTTTTGTATTAAATAGGCTAAAACGTCTTGATTACCATTTGATTTTGCGGTGTCCAAATTCGGTCTAATATCATCCCAAAAATTTGGAAGTCCTGATGTATGGTTCAATAAATGCCTCACCGTAATTTCTTTATATGGAAATGTCGGTAAGTATTTGCAAACAGAACTATCATACTGCAATAAGCCTTTGCTTTGTAAAATCATGATGCCGTACGCTGTAAATTGTTTGGATATAGATGCTACCTGAAAAGAATTTTCTGCAGTCAATAATTTCTTCTGTTTAGCATCCGAATAGCCATAACTTTTTTCAAAAAGTACTTGATTATTTTTAGTGATTAAAACATTTCCGAAGAAAGGCGAACTAGAATAAGTGCTGTCGAGTAAACGCTGTATGCTGTCAATATGTTGGGCAAATAAAACACGAAAAGGAAATAGAAAAAGGAGGATTAATTTAAATTTCATAGAGGTGTAAATTGCCTTAAAAATAGGGTGTTTTGTTTGAACTAAGATTAATAATGGAATTCATTTTAATGTATAAAAATAGTTCAGACATAACATATTGCACGAGATGCGAACGCCTCATAATAGCGCTTTTGAGTTGTCTTATTGATTTCGGGTCTCCATAAAATCTTGTGTAAATAATGTTGTACTATCTATCAAATTTTGCCATGCACTGTGGTATGGAATAATGTGTATAGTATTACCAATTTTTTTCAAGTAAACCTTATCATCGTTTATTCTCATGTCATTGGGAATGCTAATGGCTTGCTCTCCATTGGTTCTAGTTATATCAATTGTAGCTATTCTCATGAAGGAAATATTTTGGAGTCAAAGTTAAATTAATATTCTGATTTTTATTCGGTGCGATTTGGGCTAGGGACTTCGCTAAATCAAAAATACTTTTTTGCTTGCATAAGTTCCGAAACTCTTTTTAGAGTTACTAAATGAAACTACGAAATGAAAGATGTTTTATAACTTAGTTTTTTATTTGTAAGTTTAGTTCATTAAGCACGAGATGTCAACGCACAATGCCAACGCCTCAATCTCGCGTCAGTATGAGTTTTCATGCTAGGCATTTCATGCCGCACGAAAACTAAGTTGTTGTAGGCAGTTATTAAGAATCGCATTTATTTCATGATGCTTATTAATATTTCATTCAAATCACTCTCGGAATTAATTAAAAGCTCTCGTGGTTTACCGCCGATGCCTGAACCAACAATTCCTGCAGACTCTAGTTGTTCCATTATACGACCCGCACGATTGTATCCTAAATTAAATCTTCGTTGCAACATAGAGGTGGATCCACTTCCGGAGGAAACTACCAATCGAGCACATTGTTCAAACATTTGGTCTAAATTTTTTAATGCTTTTGTGTTTCCGTTAGTATCAGAATGTGAGAATCTTTTTTCAAATGCAGTTTGAAGTGCAGTTATTTCAGTAAGTGTTGATTGAAAAGTTGGATGATTTGAATTTATTTCTTGTGTCGCGTGAACAACAGGGTGATGTGAAATTATTTCTTCGTACTTTTTGATTTCTTCATTTTGTTGTTTATCTATTTCTATCTGATTTCTAATTTGTAATATTTCATCTTTTTTAGCTTCTTTTCTCCACTTAATTTCTTGGCGAACAAGTAAAATAAAAGGTATTCCAAAAATTATCATACATGTGGAGAAGGTAACTGCAATAGGGACTTTAGGTTTAATTTCATTTGGATTTTCAGGGGCCATAAGCGCTACGAAAGAAGTCAATATGAAAAAGCCACAAATTAATATTCCGAAAATTCTAAGCCTATTTGTTTTCTTTCTTGGTTTCCGTTGAATATTTCTTGTTGATTTTAATTTATTGACAATATCTTCCTTTTCCTTAAGGTCAAGCAATAAGTAATCTATCTTACTAAGAACATTCTTTGAATAATCTTGTAAATTCAGATTTGAGTTAGTTTTAAGAGTGCCCAGTCTTTCAAGGATTTGCTTATTAAAAAGTTTGTCATTGATTTCATCTAAAGTGTCGATTGCAGTCAGTAATGAAGTTTTTGTTTTCTCATAATAATTATCCATCAAATAATTTAGAACCATTGGGTCTTTTACTTTCTCCAATTGTTCAATTATTTCATTAATGTTAAATGAAAGAGCTTTGTAGAATTTTTGTTTTTCTTTATTTTCAATTTCCTGAATTTGATTTTGTAGGATTTTGCGATTGGTGGCATTCGCCGAATCCATTTGTTTTGATAACTCAGAAAGATGTGAATTGCTTTTGTATTGTTGAATTAAAATTTGTTCGTTTAGTTTCCTTGAGTGATAAGAATTTATAGCTGTGAAAATTCCGATGCTTCTGTCAAGGTCTGATAAACTTACTTTTGAATTACTCATTGTCTTGTTGTTCTTCTATTTTTGTTTTGTGCGGATTCTCGTTCGGAATAATTGCCTACAACGGTTTCACAGTTTGCGTCAGGCGGGGAATTCGAAGGTACAATGTTGATCTTTATTCTAAAGCTCAATAGAAATAAAAAGATGAGGATAGCAGAATGCCCCGCTTGCGCTAAACTGTGTGTTATGTGCTGCCCTTTTGTCAATTCGTTTTGATTAACTTGATTAAACTATTGTTGATTTTTAATAAATACAGTCCATTAGATAAGCTGGAAAAGTTCTCTTTTTCTATGTTCTTGCCATACCAAAGTGTTTGACCTTGTGAATTATATAATGTGAAGTATTCAGTTCCTGTTAAGTTTTGTATATGAATATTGTCAATAAAAGGATTAGGATAAGGCAGTAAATTATTTGTTATTGAAATATCATTAATGCCAGTTGTTATACAACTTG
>CANJRV010000052.1 GCA_947476825.1 Bacteroidota bacterium
CGGGTATGGACAAAATAAGATTTTAAGTGACTGGTAAATCGAAATTATTTCTTTGAAAAAATAAACTCAAATAATCAAAAGCTCATTGGCTCATGTGGTTAAAATTTGCACATTTTAAGGGTAGAAAATGGGAAGTGATTTTAATGCAACAAAAAGAAAAAAACGACAACAAAATACAAGTATCAAAAATTTATTTTACATTTGAATTGTCGTTCTTTTTTGTTGCTCACTTGTAACTCAACAAAGTCGAAATCTGATGAGTAGTTGCTCATTTGTTGCTCGAAAAAATGAATAAACTCAGTAAAATCAAGGGTTTTCAGAGTTGTTTTTTCTTATCAGTTCCTGTATCGGTAAATAAGAACAGAGATTCCAAAAAGTAGAAAGTAATAAGTAGAAAGTAAAAAGTCGGAAGAAAGAATGATTTAATTTCTATTACTTAACATTTGATTGAATTTTAGATAAAAAAAGCGGCTACAAATTGTAACCGCTTTTTTGTTAGAGTTCATCAAGGCAATTAAGCCATTTGTTTTAATTCTTCAATTCGTTTTTCTTTATCTTCTTCCATCGTTAATTTATCAGACTTATCTAAATCAATTAAGATAGGTGCAGCAACAAAAATAGATGAATAAGTACCAGTAACTACACCAATCATCATGGCAAATGCAAATCCTTTAGTTACTTCTCCACCAAAAATAAATAAGATTAATAGGGTTAAGAATACGGTTAAGGATGTCATGATAGTTCTGCTCATCGTATCATTGATTGCAGCATTGATAACGTCTGTTTTGGATGAACCTGGACGCTTACGGAAATACTCTCTGATTCTGTCGAATACAATTACAGTATCATTCATAGAGAAACCGATTACCGTTAATACTGCTGCAATAAAGTGTTGATCTAATTCTAATGAGAAAGGTACTATATCTTTCAAGAAAGAGAACACAGCAAGCGTTACAAACACGTCATGAAGTAAAGCCACCAATGTACCCAATGAATATTGCCATTTTCTAAAACGAACGAATATGTAAACAGAAATTAAAAGTAATGACCAGAAGGTTGCCCATAATGCTCCTTTTTTCAAATCGTCAGAAATACTTGCAGATACCATGTTTGAGCTCAAATATTTTGGCGACTTAAACTCTTCCAAAGTCATATTGTCATTCAAGAAATGTGCACTCTTAAGTCCTGTATATAATTTCTCAGCTGCTTCATTGGTTACCGCTTCACCTACTATATTACGTTTATAAGTAGTAACTATGTTAACAGTGTTTCCAATACCAATTGTTTTTACAACAGGACGCTCACCAAACGTGCTATTTAAAGCTTCTCTAACTTCGCTTGTAGGGAATTTGCCATTTAGGTCAAGTGTATAACTTCTACCGCCCAAAAATTCAACCCCTAAATGGAACCCATGAAATATAGAACCAACGCCTAATAAAAATACAACAACAGAAATCATGTAAGCTTTCTTTCTCCATTCAATGAAACGGAAATGAAATTTCTTGAATATTTTTTCAGAAAGAGAGGTAAAATAGTTAAAGTGTTTTCCACTTTTCATGCGGATATCTGTAACTAATCGAGAAACTAAAATACCACAGAACAAGGACAATAGGATACCAATAATTTGGGTTGTTGCAAATCCTAATACAGGACCTAATCCGAATATGAATAAAATAACTGCTGTTAATAATACGGTGATATGACCATCTAGTACAGGACTTAATGAACGGCGATAACCTTCATTAATAGCATTCTCATGTGTTTTACCAAGTTTCAATTCTTCTTTAATTCTTTCAAAAATAATTACGTTTGTATCCACTGCCATACCAATAGTAAGAACTAGACCAGCAATACCAGCAGCTGTTAACGAAGCGTGTAATGCTGCAAGAATACCAACTGTGAATAATAAATTTAAAACCAAAGCTGCATTAGCAACCCAACCTGCAGTATTGTAATAAACCAACATCAAGATAAAAATAACGATGAAAGAAATAAAGAAGGAAAGCATTCCACCTCTTACTGCTTCAGCACCTAAAGTCGGTCCAACTACTTGCTCTTGTACTATTTTAGCAGGTGCAGGTAATTTACCCGTTTTTAATATGTTTGCTAAATCTTGTGCTTCTTCAACTGTGAAACTACCTGTAATGTTAGAGTTCCCACCAGCAATTTTTTCGCTAGGTGCAGGAGCTGAATAGACGATATCATCTAATACAATTGCAATAGATTTACCGATATTAGCACCAGTTAATCTTTCCCATCCACGAGCACCAATACCATCCATAGACATTTGAATATCCGGAGTTCCTTTTTCTCTATCATAATCTTGACGAGTGTCTGTGATATGATCACCGCCTAATGGAGCAACATCTTTACCATTGGTACGAATGGCGTATAAAATACAAACTTTGTCTTTTTCTCTAACCTCTTTATCAGCCATACCGTAATAAAAACGCAAATCACTAGGAAATTGTTTTTTCACCACTGGCATAGAAAACAATCTATTTAACTGAGCTGTATCGCGCATAAATACATAAGTAATTTGCGGCATATAATAAGGCTGTCCTGTTTTAGGATTTGTGGAGTTTTGAAATCCACCGATAAAATAGCTAATTAGAGGTTGATCTATTCTTGCTTTTGCAATTTTTTGATCTTGCGTCATTCCAGCAGTGCTAGTGTCACTTTTAGAAGAATTGCTATCTGTTTTATTTCCTAATAATGAAGTCAAAGAAGCTGTATCCGTTCCAGCAGTATTTACTTTTGCAGCGCTATCTTTTACGACAGTAGTATTTACAGTAGTGTCTTTAGAAGTGCCAGCATTAAAGGCTTTCAATTCTTTATCTGCTTTGATAATACAAGGATTAACTTCTGTTTGAGAATAGGTTTCCCAGAATTCTAATTTAGCAGTTGCTTGCAAATATTTACGAACACGATCGGGATTATTTACACCAGCTAATTCAACACTGATAATACCACGATTCTCATCTAAATTGACATTCGGTTGTGACACACCAAATTTATCAATACGAGTTAATAAAACTCTGTATGTGCGGTTAATCGCATCTTTAGCTTCAATTCGAATTTGTTTTAAAACATCATCATTTGATGAATTAAAATTAATGTTTTTTGAATTTGGGGTTACAAATATGGTTGCTAATTTACCATTAGGATTTTTTGCATTATAGGCATTAGCAAATAAAGTAATGAAGTCATCCTGACTTGTTTCTTTCATTTTGTTTGCATCTGCTAAGGCAGCAACTAGAGAAGCATCATTTTTATTACTACTCATGTTAAGCAATAAATCATCTAAGCTAACCTCAAGAACAACGTTCATACCACCTTGCAAGTCAAGACCTAAATTTAATTCTTGTTCTTTTGCTTCTTGGTAAGAATATTTTGTAAATCCTAAAGGAAAGATGGTTTCGGTAGAGAGGCTATCTAGTGCGAAACGCAATTTGTCAGCTACAACAGCTGTTAATGCCTCACCTTTTAAAGATGGGTTTTCTTGTTGTATTCGTGCTTCTATTTTAGATGCTTGTTTTTTCTCAAAATTTCTTACTACGAAAGTGAAGGATAATTGAAAAAGTGAAATCAGAATCAGTGCTATTGTAAATAGCTTAATCAAACCTTTTAGCTGCATGTCTTTAGACTTATTTTTTTTGTAAATTTAGAACGGGCGAAGATACTAATTATTTGCAATTAATATAGTCTTTTTAAACATTTCAAAAATGTAATTTATTTCGGCTTTATTTTCAATAAAAAAGCCATTCTTAAGTATATTTTTTTACTTAAAAATGGCTCCTAATCTATGAAATAGAAAGTCCGTAAATTATCTGTAGCCTCGTCTATAATGTGATTGATACCCTCTATTTTTTACATGCATTCTATGCATCATTCGAAAATGAAATCTATGCATTCTGCGTCTGTTTGGATTGGAATAAATTATTGCATGGTTATTACGGCAATGATTAAAGTGTCTATGCCTATTTGGATGTGCATCTGTGTTCAGCGTAAAGAGGAGAACGCAAACTAATGCGATACAGATTCTTGCTACTGGTTTTGTTTTCATGTTCTATTTGTTTTGGTGAGCAGCTCTGACCAATAGGATAGCGAAAGGTTAATAGTCGCTAATAGGAAAAAAAAAACACAGCAAGAAGCTGTGTTAGAAAAGTTTATAAAAAGTTAGAATTAGTATTCTCTTTTGTTATAGCCTCCACCGCCTCTATTCTTATTATAGCCTCCACCGCCGTCTTCTGTTTTAGGACGAGCTTCGTTTACACGAAGTTCAAGACCCATTACTTCACGACCGTTGGTGCCGTCAATAGCAGCTTGCGCTACTTCGTCAGGCATCTCAACAAAACCGAATCCACGGCTACGTTGTGTAAACTTGTCCATAATAATTTTGCAGGAAATGATTTCACCAAACTCAGCGAAAATTTCTCTTAATTCTTCATCCTTCATTTTAAATGGGATGTTTGCTACATAAATGTTCATTGTATAAATATAAGATAGTAAAGGTAATTATTATAATGAGAAATGCAAATTATTAAACTTTTTTCTTTGTTTTGGTTGCAAAGATGGCATGCATTCTTTTACCTTCTAATTTTGGCATACCTTCTAATGTACCAACTTCGGATAATCGTTCTGCAAATTTCAATAAAATAAGTTCGCCTCTGTCTTTAAACATGATGGCACGACCTTTGAATTGTACATAGGCTTTTACTTTATCACCATCCAACAAAAATCTTTCGGCATGTTTTGCTTTGAAATCAAAATCATGATCATCCGTATTTGGTGTAAATCGAATTTCTTTGACTTCACTTTTTTGTGATTTTGCTTTTTGTTCTTTTTCTTTTCGTTTCTTCTCGTAAAGAAATTTATTATAATCAACGGCTCTGCAAACGGGTGGGTCTGCGGCAGGTGAAATCTCTACTAAGTCAACTTCTAATTCAGCGCATAACTCTAAGGCTTTCTCTGTCGAGTAAACGCCAGGCTCTAAATTTTCACCAACTAAACGCACCTCTGCGGTGTCTATTTCTCTATTTAAACGGTGTTCTCTTTGTCTTTTAAAAGGACGGCGATTGTTATTTTTTGGGTACATTCAATTTTTTAAGTGTGTACAAATGTAATTTTTTTATTTGAAATTACAATTAGGATAAATATTTTCTTTATAATTAAATAATTTGAGTTGTTCTACACAGCAATTTCTTTCACAACCGGGGAGATGCTTAGTCTTCCTGCTGTCTTCTGTTTTATTTCCTCAATGGTAGTTCCTGTTGCGTATTCAATGCATTCAAAACCATTCTCGGTAACATTAAAAACGCCTAAATCAGTTACAATTTTTTTTACACATCGAAGTCCAGTAATTGGTAACGAACAGGAAGGAAGTAATTTTGAATTTCCTGCTTTATCTGTGTGTTGCATGGCAACAATAATATTTTTTGCACTGGCTACTAAGTCCATTGCACCGCCCATTCCTTTAACCATTTTACCTGGTACTTTCCAATTTGCAATGTCGCCATTGTCTGCAACTTCCATTGCACCTAATACTGTTAGGTTTACCTTACCAGCACGTATCATACCAAAACTCATGGCACTATCAAAGAATGCAGAACCAGGTAGGGTAGTGATGGTTTGTTTGCCAGCATTAATTAAATCTGCATCTTCTTCTCCTTCAATTGGAAAAGGGCCCATGCCTAACAATCCATTTTCGCTTTGTAATACTACTTCCATTCCTTCTGGAATATAATTTGCAACCAAGGTTGGAATACCAATTCCTAAGTTTACATAGAAGCCATCTTGTAGTTCTTGTGCAATTCTTTTAGCAATTTGATTTTTATCTAAAGGCATATTCTGCTTTTAATGGGGTAAAAAATAAGTAGTCAAATGTATATAAAATAATAAACCTGCAAGAAAAAACTTGCAGGTTTATCGTGTTTATTTTTTTTATTATTAGATGATTTCTACATCAGCACCAGCGTCTTTCAATTTAGCTGCGATATCTTCTGCAGTTGCTTTGTCAACGTTTTCTTTGATATTACCAGGAGCTCCATCTACTAAATCTTTAGCTTCTTTAAGTCCAAGACCTGTAAGATCTTTAACAACTTTTACTACACCTAATTTAGCTGCACCTGCGCTTTTCAATACTACAGTAAATGAAGTTTTTTCTTCAACTGCTGCTGCACCTGCTGCAGCTGGAGCAGCTGCTACTGCTGCTGGTTCAATACCATAATCAGCTTTCAATACGTCTGCTAATTCTTGTACTTGTTTTACGGTTAAGCCTACTAATTCTTCAGCTAATTTTTTAATGTCTGCCATGTTATTTTTTTTAAATGGTTTGTTTTTGTAATGTGGTTTAAAATATATGTTGAAGCTTGGAAGCCGTTATTATGCAGAAGCAGCCTCTGCCGTTTCTGGTCTGTTTTGAAGAGCGGACAATACGCGAGACATAGGAGATTTTAATAATCCTAATACTTCTCCAATTAATTCGTTCTTCGTTTTGATATTTTTCAATGCAAGTAAGCTATCGTTGCCTAAGTATACTTCTTCGCCGATCAAAGCTGCTTTCAAAATAGGTTTGTCTATTTTAAATTGCTCTCTAATGGAGCTAATTAATAAGGCAGGTTCTTTTGGTGAATCACTAAACATTAAAGCAGTTACGCCATGAAAAGCTTCCATGATACCGCTATATTTATCTGCATTTAATTGTTGTAATGCTTTTACAATTAAAGTATTTTTCGCAACTTTCATTTCTACTGATTTGTCGAAACAAAGTCCACGTAATTTATTGATTTGCGCTACTGTCAATGATTCTGTATTCGTAATATAGAAATTATTGTATTGAGAAAATTTCTCCTTTAATACTTCTATCGCTTGATTTTTTTGTTCTGTTGTCATTTTAATAATTTTTTAAAGGTGATTAATTGGATGCAGATTTTGTATCTACATATAATCCTGGACTCATTGAAGTTGCCATGCTGATACCTCTAACATAAGTACCTTTAGAAGAAGATGGTTTTAAGCGAACAATAGCATTCAATAATTCTTGGCTGTTCTCTTGAATTTTTTGTGGAGCAAATGACACACGTCCAATAGATGCATGAATAATTCCTGTTTTGTCCACTTTGAAAGCAATTTTACCGCCTTTTACATCATTCACCGCATTGGCTACATCATTGGTAACTGTTCCAGTTTTTGGATTCGGCATTAAATTACGAGGTCCTAATACTTTACCCAATTTACCAATTTTAGGCATCACGGATGGAGTTGCAATAATAACATCTACATCAGTCCAGCCACCTTCAATTTTTGCGACAAATTCGTCTAATCCAACAAAATCAGCACCTGCAGCTTTTGCTTCTGCTTCTTTATCTGGTGTACAAAGTACCAATACTTTTTTTGTTTTACCCGTACCATGTGGCAAGGTAACTGTACCACGAATAGCTTGATCTGCTTTTTTAGGATCTACGCCTAATCGTACGTGTAAGTCAACTGAACTATCAAATTTAGTGCAGTTAATATCCTTCATTAATTTAGAAGCCTCTTCTAGGCTATATATTTTAGCGGCGTCCACCTTAGTTTCAGCTACTTTTCTTTTTTTAGATAATTTCATGTTGTTTACTGTTTTTTAAAATTCAAAAAGTTAATTAACCCAAGGTGCTGTACCTTCTACTGTCAAGCCCATGCTACGTGCAGTTCCAGCAACCATTTTCATGGCGCTTTCAACAGTGAAGCAGTTCAAGTCAGGCATTTTGTCTTTCGCAATTTCTTCTACTTGAGCCCAAGTTACTTTACCTACTTTTGCGCGATTAGGTTCTTTAGAACCGTTTTTCACATTAGCAAGTTCCATTAATTGAACAGCGGCAGGAGGAGTTTTGATGACAAAGTCAAAGCTTTTATCTGTATAAACAGTAATTAATACTGGTAATATTTTACCAGGTTTGTCTTGTGTGCGAGCATTAAATTGCTTGCAGAATTCCATGATGTTAACACCTTTGGAACCAAGAGCAGGTCCGATTGGAGGAGCTGGATTTGCTTGCCCACCTTTGCATTGTAGCTTTACGAAGCCACCGATTTCTTTTGCCATTTAAAAATTTTTTTTGGTTCAAACGTCCCGAATCATTGATTCGGAACTCCCAATTCTTACAAAATTGTATTGAAAGAACTTCTAAGGGACGGCGAAAGTAGTAAAATAATTTCGAAAAAAAACATTATGGATGAAAAAATATTAAAGTTGCAAGTCGTTAGTAGTTAGTATTGAGTAGTTAGAAGTTAAGATATCTGCTTCGGGGATATATTATTAAGCATTTACAATTCAGCATTTGCAATTGATTTTCTACAATGGAATATTGCCATGTTTTTTTCGAGGCATATTGCAGACTTTATTTTGCAACATGGTAAATGCTTTTATCAGTTTGATACGAGTAAGAGAAGGGTCTATGATTTCATCTATAAAACCACGAGCTGCTGCACCATATGGGTTTGCAAATTTCTCTGCATATTCGGCGACTTTTTCTTCTAATTTTTGCACTGGATTTTCGGAGGCTTCGATTTCTTTTTTGAAAATAATTTCTACTGCGCCTTTACTTCCCATTACTGCGATTTCTGCATTGGGAAAGGCAAAATTAAAATCTGCACCAATATGTTTGCTGTTCATCACATCGTATGCGCCACCATACGCTTTACGAGTAATTACAGTAATTTTTGGTACAGTGGCTTCGCAAAATGCATACAATAATTTAGCGCCATTGGTAATTATACCGTTCCATTCTTGATCAGTTCCTGGCAAGAATCCAGGCACATCTACAAGCACCAATAATGGAATATTAAAAGCATCACAGAAGCGAACAAATCTAGCTCCTTTTTTACTAGAATTGATATCCAATACGCCTGCCAATGATGAAGGTTGATTGGCAACAACACCAATACTTCGTCCTGCAATTCGAGCAAAGCCAACCAGAATGTTTTCGGCATAATTTTTATGGACTTCTAAAAAACTTTCTGTATCACAAATCTCATGTATAACCTCTCGCATATCGTAAGGCATATTCGCCTGTACAGGGATGAGCTTATTTAATTTTTCTCGAGTTTCATTCCCTAATTCATATGGATAATTTGGTGCTTGGTCTTCACAATTTTGCGGTATATAAGTGAGTAGTTTTTTAATATGGTTTATACAATCCACTTCATTGATACAAGCGAAATGGGTGACCCCAGATTTTGTAGCATGTGTTTCTGCACCGCCTAATGATTCACTACTAACTTCTTCATGCGTTACAGTTTTTACAACATTAGGACCAGTAACAAACATGTAACTGCTTTGTTCTACCATCAATATAAAATCAGTAATTGCAGGGCTATAAACTGCACCTCCAGCGCAAGGGCCCATGATAGCGGAGAGTTGTGGAATAACGCCAGAAGCTCGTGTATTTCTATAAAAAATATCAGCATATCCACCAAGACTTACAACGCCTTCTTGTATACGAGCGCCGCCACTATCGTTGAGTCCAATAAGGGGAGCACCGTTAGCCATTGCCATGTCCATGATTTTACATATTTTTTCGGCATGGGTTTCACTTAAACTTCCACCGAACACAGTGAAATCTTGAGAAAAAATATAAACTAATCTGCCATGAATGGTACCATAGCCAGTTACAACGCCATCTCCTAGATACAATTCTTTTTCCATTCCGAAATCAGTACTTCGATGGGTAACGAATTGACCAATTTCTTCAAAGGAATTGGGGTCGAGTAAAACATCAATTCTTTCTCGTGCAGTGAGTTTGCCTTTTTTATGTTGTTGTTCTATTCGCTTGTCACCACCACCTTTTTTTGCTTCCGCTATTTTTTGATTTAGCAATTCATGTTTGTTCATACGAATAAGAGAAAGGGGAGATAATTTATATTTGGGTTAAAAAAAGGTAGTCTACAAACGTGATTTTACATTTGCCATATCATCAATACGCTTTTGTGCAATGCGCATAGCTGCTTCTTGTGTTGTGATATTTTCTTTTTCTGAAAGAGAGAAAATATCTAAAATACGATTGTAAATTTTTTCAACATCTTTCGTCACTTTTTCTCTATTGTAGGATCCACTAGCTTCTGCTGCAACATTAATTAAGCCACCAGCGTTGATTAAAAAATCTGGCGCGTAAATAATTCCTTTGTCGATTAATTGTCTGCCATGGATTTTTTCCTCAGCCAATTGGTTATTTGCAGCACCAGCAATGATAGGGCATTTTAACAATGGAATTGTTTCTGAATTGACAGTAGCTCCCAATGCACAAGGCGCATAAATATCAATGTCTAAGGAAAGCATGTCAGCAGGCTCTACAAATTCTACTGGAAATTTATTGCTTGTTTCTTTAATTCTTTCTGCGTTAATATCTGTTATATACACTTTTGCGCCAGCTTCAACTAGATGTCCAACAAGATATTGGCCTACATGACCCACACCTTGAACTAATATTTTTTTGCCAGATAAATTATCGCTTCCCCATTGCTTATGAGCGCATGCTTTCATGCCTACAAATACACCATAAGCCGTAAAAGGGGAAGGGTCGCCACTACCACCCATATATTCTGGAATACCAGTTACATGTTTTGTTTCTAAGTGAATATATTCCATATCTGAAGCGGAAGTATTTACATCTTCTGCAGTGATATATTTACCATTTAAGGAATTAACGAATTTGCCATAACGGCGCCATAAAGCTTCACTCTTCAAAGATGGATCACCGATAATAACCGCTTTACCACCACCTAAATTTAATCCAGAAATGGCAGCCTTATAACTCATACCTCTTGACAAACGAAGTGCATCCACTACGGCTTCATCGTCTGATGCGTAATTCCACATGCGTGTGCCACCAAGTGCAGGCCCTAATGTTGTGTTGTGAATTGCAATAATTGCTTTGAGGTTTGATTTAGGATCATGACAAAAAACGACTTGTTCATGTTCCATCTCTTTCATTAATTCAAATACTTTATTTGACATGTTATATTTTTTTATTAGTATGATTATTCTGTTTCTGATGTTGTATTTAAAGTTCTACTGATGGTTTAAAATAGGTCTCTTCTAGTTTTTACTATCCGTTATTATTCGTTACCCAGCAATTTCGGGGGTGGTGTTTTCATCTGTTTGCGGTTCATCTGTCGGTGTCTCTACAATGGATGCAGTTAATTCAGTTACGACTTCAATAGCAGCAGCAGCTGTGGGTTCTACATTTTCAACAATTGTATTTTCTATGATTACTTCGGGCAATATATTTGTTTCTTCTTCAACAATAGCTGTAGGTGTTTCTGCAGTTGCTGCAGGTAATTCCGTTGCTTCTTCAACAACAGCGGCAGTTGTTTCTACATTTTCAACTACCATATCTTCCTTAATTTCTACTGGTAATTCAGCTGCTTTTGAATCCGAAATTTCAGCTGAAGATTCATTTGCTGATGCAGCAATTACAGGAGCTTGCATTTCTACATTAGGCTTTTCCTTTTCTATTTTCTTTTCGGATGTTTTTGCTGGCGCTGGTTTTTCATTTTCTTTTTTACGAGGCCCACGCATGATATAATTCAGCTCACGATCATCTTGATTCATTCTCTCTTTTACTTCTTTCGCCTTGCCTTTTAACTCATTTATTTTAACCTTCAATTCTTCCATTAATTCTTTATAATCTTCTCGTTTTTCGTATGATCGAAGTGTATGTGGAAGGTTCGCCATTCTTTCTTCAATATCAAAAAGTAAATCTTCTTCGCGCTGTATATCCCGACTGTATCTATTGTAATTACTTCGATTCCTTTCTACTCTTTCGCGTATATCTTTTGTTAGTTCTATTTTTCGTTTTTCACGGCTTGCATCTTTTCTGTCAAAGAAATTTTTCTTTGCTTTCATGAAGCGTTCCCAAGCATCATCTCCATATTCTTTTGGTGTATGACCAATCGTTTTCCACTCTTCAAACATGTCCATAAATTCTTTGGTAGCCGATTCGAATTCTTGAGAATTTTGCAACTCTTCGGCGTGATTTACTATCGACATTTTTCGCGCATAATTGTCTTCTAGTTGTACACGTTTATTGCCATAATGAGCATCTTTGTTTTTATAAAAATGATTTTTAGCAGCCACGAATAAATCCCAAGTTTCATCATTTTTTTCGTGTGGTACTCGGCCAATTTTTTTCCATTCATCCATCAAAAGATTGTACGCATCTGTAGTTTTTTTCCAATCTGTACTTTCTTTAAGCGCATCTGCTTTTGCGATGAGTTCAATTTTTTTAACCAAGTTTTGTTCTTGATCAGATTTTACTTCACCATAATGTTCTCTTTTGTTATTGAAGAAAATATCTTTAGCAGTACTGAATCTAAACCAAAGTTCTTCTACACGATGTTTTGGAACAATGCCTATTTTCTTCCATTCTTCATTCATCTCTTGGTATAAGTCCGTCGTTTTTTTCCAATTGCTAGAATTTTGTAATGCTTCGGCTTTCTCACACAAATCAATTTTTCTAGATAAATTATCTAATAAATCTTGTTCAAAACTTTCGAAACTTGCTTGTTTGTTTTTAAAAAAATCATCCTTTGTTTTTTCAAACCTCTCTCGAAATTGTTCATTCTTTAAATCTGGTACAGAAGGTAATTCTTTGAATTGTTTTTGTAATTCACGCAATTTATCTGTCGACTCTCTCCATTCTGTTGTTTGTAAAAGTGCTTCTGCATCTTGACATAATTGTTCTTTTTGTGCCAACACTTTATCTACTTCCAATTTTATTTCTGCTTCAATTTTATCCAAAGGGATTAAAATAGAACTGTAGTCTCCAATTGCTTTGGCGGTACATATGTAAGATTTTGTACGAACCAATTTACCTGCTAATTTTACTTTTTCACCAATGGTTTCATACTCTTTTATAATTTCATTTACTTTCTCTTCCAGCTCTTTAAATCGTTCTTCCAATGAGGAAATCATGTATTGTTGATTCGTTTCTTTGAGGTCGGCGATGCTTCTTTCTTCGAACCAATTAGTAGCAGGAATAAACACCTTATCATCTTTTAGAGAGTACAGAGTAGCTGTGGACATAGTAAATAGTAGTTAAGAAATTGAGTGGGCAAATGTAATTAAAATATGCAGTTTGTTCTAAATTTATAGATTTGTTTTTGGTGTGCAAACCATGGGCAATTTTTATTTACAACTCGCGGCGCAACCTAGCTATAGGCAAATTCAGTTGCTCTCTATATTTGGCAACGGTTCTGCGTGCAATATTATAACCTTTTTCCTTTAGCATTTCCGTTAGTTTTTCATCCGATAATGGCTTGGTTTTATCTTCCTCTTGTATCATTTCGCCGAGCATCATTTTCACTTCTCTTGTAGAAACATCTTCACCACTTTCTGTAGACATAGATTCTGAAAAAAAGTACTTGAGTTTAAAAGTACCAAATTCGGTTTGCACATACTTACTATTCACCACGCGAGAAATGGTGGAAATATCTAAACCTGTTCTATTCGCTACGTCTTTCAAAATCATTGGACGAAGGGTGGTTTCGTCGCCAGTAAAAAAGAATTCTTCTTGTAAATACATGATACGTGTCATGGTCAACATTAAAGTATCTTGTCTTTGTTTAACCGCATCAATAAACCATTTGGCAGAATCTATTTTTTGTTTAATAAACAGGATGGCTTCTTTTTGTCTAACATCTTTCTTTTTGCTTTTATCATAGTCTTTCAACATGTCTTTAAATGCGCTGCTGATTCTTAAATCTGGGGCATTTTTTTGATTGAGTTGTAAGTCTAAAGTGCCATTGATGTTTTGTATGGTAAAGTCTGGAATGATATATGTTTTTGTAATATCACTAGATGAATAATTTAATCCAGGTTTAGGATTTAATTTTACGATGACTTGAATGATTTCTTTCAAATCGGCATCTTCCAGGCTTAAAGCACGAAGAATTTTATCATAGTGTTTTTTAGTAAATTCGTCAAAATACTTTTCTAATATTTTGATAGAATAACTGATGATTGGTGTTTTCTTTTTTCGTTTTAATTGAAACAATAAACACTGTTGTAACGAATTGGCGGCAACGCCAGCAGGTTCAAAACTTTGTATAATGAGTAAGATGTTATTTAACTCTTCTTCTGTGGTGTTTATATTTTGTCGAAATGCCAAATCATCAATGATGGAAGGAATATCTCTACGCAAATAGCCATCCTCGTCAATACTGCCAATAATAAATGTAGCTACTTTTAATTGATGCTCATCTAATTTGAGCATATTCAACTGGCCCATGAGGTGATCATAGAAAGTGGTTTCGAATTTGGGTTGATGGGTAAATTTTTCATCTTCATCTGCATTACCATAACTATCCGACTGGAAGTTATAATCTGCATCTTCATCATCCCCTTCCTTTACATAATCTGAAATTTCAATATTGTCGTATTCATCATGATCCTCAGTCGAAACATAGTCTTCGTTTTCTTCTTGTGTGAATTCATCTTTTAATTCATCGGTTGTTTTTTCTGCTATCGTTTTATCATCTTCATCTTCAACACTAATTTCCAAAGCAGGGTTTTCTTCGATCTCTTCTTTAATGCGTTCATCCAATAACATGGTGGGCACTTGTAACAATTTCATTAATTGAATTTGTTGTGGTGATAACCTTTGTAATAGGCGTTGTTGTTGTGAAAATGTCTGCATTGTGAACCCTCGACACAAATATAAAAATTCATATCACAAAAAAAACAATTTATTATAAGTTGAATTTATTATGATTAGCGTTTTTGCATATTCGATGCGCCATTCTATTGAGTCATCTGACAAAGGGCATTACATTATTTTGTTTTAATTAATGAAAAATTAATTTGGTACCTACAATTTGCTGAGTAAGCACAACAAAGTATTTGGTTGCGGTTCGGGAGTGAAAATTTCAAACAGCGTGTTTTATATTGTAGTCGAAATTATAGTTCAACATGTCGCAATGCCGAACATGCCGAACAGCCTGAGTTCGACATGCCGAACATGCCGAACAACCTAAACATCTTGAAAGATGAGTTAGAACTCTTGAACAGAAAGAATCAAGAAATAATTACGAGGTAATAAATCACAATGGATTGCTCAACATTTTTATAAAAAGGTGGGCTCGCCCTCAAATAGGGTGGGTTCCCCCACTTTCTACTATCTACTTATGACTTTCTACTTATGCCACCTACCCCTACAGGTACCACCTCCACCCAAAAAGCGACCGAGAGGAGCTAAAAGGTGCGCGAGAGGAGTAAAAAGGTGCGCTCGTTCGCAAATAGGGTGGGTACACCCACCTTAAAACCGACCCAGCCCAGTTAAAAGGTGCAAGAGAGGAGCAAAAAGGTGCAAGAGAGGAGTAAAAAGGTGCAAGAGAGGAGTAAAAAGGTGCGCTCGCCCACAAATATAATAGGTTGCTTCACCTTTAAACCGACCCAGCCCAGCTAAAAGGTGGGCGCGGTCACCTTTTAGCTAGGCGCGGTTACCTTTTATCTGGGCGCGGTTACCTTTTATCTGGGCGCGGTTACCTTTTATGTGGGTGCGGTCAGCTTTTAGGTGGGTTTTGCCTCTTCCAGGTTTCCAAAATGCGGCGGGTAACAATTTATTCTCAGCTTATCATCCATTTTTTTTCAATTCTCTTTTGTTAATGTTTGAAATATCCGAATTTGTATTTTATATCTTTAGGCTTTAGCAATTAAAAAGTAAATTATGAAAACAAAATTTCATCTATCGGCTAGTGTCTCACCAACCGAAATGAATTGCTTGGTCAGACACCAACCAGTAGAACAATCGCTGTTCGACATACCTAAGAGCCGAGCGACTCTGCTTTATTACGAAATCGAAATGGTTCGGAGAACCACTTTTATCTGTAGTTCGACATGCCGCAAAGCCGAACATGTCGAACAGCCTAGATGTATAAGTGATGAAGAAGGAGAACATGGTAGTGGACATGGTAATAAAATTGTAAATTCTTCTAATTTAAATAATGTAAATTTTGAAGTTGAAGTTTATCCTAACCCAACTAATAAAGGGTTTAATTTAAAATCTAACTGTAAAGAGAATTGCGATGTGCTAGTTATAGTTTCAAACCTAAGTGGTCAAAAAATAACTTCGCAAACTTGTAATTTATTGGAAGGCAACTGTTTTATAGAAACAAACTTAGCACAAGGTACTTACATAGTATCAGTTACTAAAAATTCGACTAAAGAAACTGTAATTAATAAACTTACAATTGTAAATTAATGAAAAGTATAAAAACCAAACAGGCAATTCTGTATTGCCTGTTTGCTTTTATATTTACTAGTATAAAAGCACAGATTAATATGGTGCAAGACCCTTCATTTGAGGATACAACACTTACTGTAAATGGTTTAGGGCAATTATCTCTTAGGCAATGGCGTAACCTAGATTCTAATAGAATAAATTCAATGAATTTTTCTTATTACAGTTATACAAGTACTCTAAATATAGGTTATTCGCTACCTAGTAACCAATGGTGCAATCAAACCCCTAGAACAGGGGGGGGGATTGAGTTAGATTTTATTTGGGTATATAATCCTAATTGGAAGCGTTCCTTAGCTCGTACAAAATTAACTTCATCTTTGGTTGCTGGCAAAACCTATTGTGCAAAAATGTATGTGAATGTGTGCGATAAATATTATGATACATTTACGGATGGGATAGCCATGTATTTTGATAATGGGCAACTCGATACTATAGTGGCTATGGATAGTAGTGGGGTTTATCCATTTGTAAATCCGCAAGTAAGTAACCCACAAGGTAATGTGTTGATGGATACGGTAAATTGGGTATTGGTAGGTGGTACATTTGTAGCCAATGGCACAGAAACATTTCTCACTATTGGTAATTTTAAAACTGATAGTAATACAACTAAAGTAGTGAACCTTGCTACTCATAACCCAAATAGCCCGTGGCAATATGGCTCCAGTGGCTTACTCATAGATGATGTATCTGTGTATGAAATTACTGCATCCAATTGGTTGCATGATACTACCATAGTCCTTGGCGATAGTGCCCATATAGGCACAGGCAACGGTGGCATAGATGCGCAATGGTTTGATGACGCAGGGCATGAAATAGGCTTAGGCAGTGGCTTGTGGGTTACACCTACAAGTGGCGTAACTATGTATGTACAAGGTATAGATGTATGTGTTGGTATGATATATGATACCATGTATGTGTATGCTTATCCCTTGGGTATATCTGAATTAGGAACTGCAAATGATGAGTTGATAATTTACCCAAACCCTACGCATAACAAATTCCAGATCATATGCAAAATTCCAAATTCCAAAAAGGAGTTATTTAATTCTTTAGGGCAATTGGTCTTCAGTACTTATAGTAATGAAATTGATGTAAGTGGTTACAGCAAAGGTGTGTATTACTTGAAGTGTGGAAGATATATTAGGAAGTTGGTTGTTGAATAGTATTTCATTCAAAATAAAAAATTACCCGCACAAGATAAATTTATCATCTTGGTGGGTAATTTTTTTGCTATATAAAAATGGCGTTAGTGTAACTAATCCAAGAAGGTTTTTGAAACCTTCTTGGATTTCCTCATGTTGTAGCATTGAGCAAAAATCCAAATATTATTTCGCAAACCCCATTTCAAAATCACTCATCCTTTCTATAGGTGGATTAAAATAGCCAAATTTTACATGTGGATATTCTTCTCTTATCATGTCTATCATTTGGTGCATGCCATAGCAATTGCCTGTATCGGTAACCCCAATTTTCCCCAAATACCAATCTGGGTCAATATTGAAATTGCGCCATTGTATCATGCTCAAATCGGTATACTCAATCAGTTTGCGCAAGGCATCGACTTCGGCTTCACTGTCGGTCATGCCCGGGAAAACAAAATAATTAATAGAAGCCCAGCCTCCATATTGTCTTGCCATTTTAATGCTTTCTACTACGTCTTCAAATGTATAATTATTCGGTCTGTAATATGGCGTGTAAATTTCTTTGCGAGCGCTATTGATGCTGACACGTATGCTATTCAATCCAGCTTTCATGAGCTCTTCCACAGCTTTAGGATTGCTACCATTTGTATTGATATTGATGCTGCCTTTGGAGGTATGCTTTCGTATTTCTAAAATAGATTCTTTAATCGTTTCCCACATTAATAATGGTTCGCCTTCACAGCCTTGACCAAAACTAATAATTGGGAAAGGAGCAGTTTCTAAATGAGGTACTGTATATTCTACAACCTCTTCTGCTGTTGGTTTAAAAGTCAGTCGGTCTTGTGTTGAAATGATAGTTTCCTCTTCTGGTTGAAAAGAAATACAACCGATACAATTTGCATTACAAGCTGGTGAAATTGGAATTGGACATTCCCATCTTCCCATAAAATAATTTCTTGCAGCCGGGCAATGATAAGTCTGACAGCAATTTTCAGCAAGATGTTTTACTAGTCTATTATTTGGATAGGCAGTAGTAAAAGTATGTAATCCGGTTTTTATTTTTTTGTCATCAAAGCCTGCACATTCTTGTCGTATGTCTTGTTCAATGCGCATGGCAGGCACATAGAATAAATCATTATGCCAGCCTACAGCTGTGTAACAAAATAAAGGTAGAGTAGGTGCATCGGGTAAAGTTTCATAAGCCGACATATAAAATCCTGTATGTGCTGGTGGTATAAATGCTGCAACTGCCCAACCTTTTTCGCACAAACGCATTTCGCCTGTAAGGACATCTAGTCCTATGCCACGACGCCCAGGCAATTCGTATAAATTACCCCCATCGGGTAATAATATCCAATCTTCTAGATCTATTTCCACTGCATCCCAACCAGTACGACCAAGGACATATAAAGATTTGTCTTCAAAAATATTACCATCCCCATCAGAATAAAGGATGTAAGGTGATTCGGATAATTGCATGTATAAAAATTAAAGCGGTAAAGATAAAGCAGGGGATTGTTCTTTTGAATAAAAGGTTTTGATAGAATTACATCCATTTTTGACACACTAAAATAGGAACAATTTTATTGCAATAAAATGACAACGTTTATTAGTTAATCGATAATCATAGTGCTTACCTTGTGTGAAACTAAAACATCTTGATATGAAAAACACTTTACTTTTTTTGATTGCTATGCTTACCATGTATCATGCAAATTCGCAATGCGCTTTTACTATCAATCCAACTGTCAACAACATTCCCTGTTATGGTATGAGTAATGGTATAATAAATTTGAATCCTTCTGGAGGTATTGCTCCATACACTTTTCAATTGAATGGTGGTACATCACAGACCATTGGATACTTCCCGGGACTTGGTGTAGGTACGTATACAGTTTATGTAACAGACGTAACACCTTGTACGGATAGTATTGTAGTGAATTTAGTACAAGCTCCAATTATCAATATACCTTCTGTTACTGCAACGGATGTTACTTGTAATGGAACTTGTGATGGAACAATGACTATAACAGCTACAGGTGGATTAGCTCCGTATACTTATCAAGTGGTACCATTTGGCGCTTCTGTTGGCTCAAACTATTTTACAAATTTGTGTGCTGGGAATTATTCAGTTATGGCAACAGATGCGAATGGATGTACTGCAACTTACAATCAAAATATTTTGCAACCACCTAATCTTGTTAGTACCATTACCACAACACAAGCGAGTTGTAATCCTGGTTGTGATGGAACAATGATTATTACATCTACTGGTGGATTGGCTCCGTATTCTTATCAAGTTTTTCCATCTGGCACTATCGTTGGCTCAGGTTATTTTACAAATTTATGCGCAGGCATTTATACAATTGTTGTCACGGATGCGAATGGATGTACATCATCATACAATCAAAATATTTTACAACCACCTAATCTTGTTAGTACTATTAGTTCAACAACACCAGCGAGTTGTAATCCCGGATGTGATGGAACAGTTACAATTAACACTACTGGTGGATTTGTTGGGTATACTTATTCTATAACTCCATCTACAGGAGCAATAATAAGTGGAAATATTATTGGTGGTTTATGTGCAGGTATGAATTACACCATTACTTCTACTGATATGATGGGTTGTTCTGCTACTGTATTTGCATCAGTTATCAATTCATCTCCTCCACCTCCATTAAGTATTGTTACTAATGGATGTAATGGAAATCAAACTATTTCTTGCACAAATAATGGGACATCGAGTGGATTTGTATATAGTATTAACCCGAGCAATGGAACACAGATAAGTAATGGTTTATTTATAGGTTTAATTAGCGGTACATATACAGTTATTGCTGTGGATGCGAATGGTTGTTATACTTCTTCCGTAGTTACATTATCAGGTTCGAATTCTAATTTGTTAGTCACACAGACTATTTCTCAGACTACTTGTCTAGGTTCATCCGATGGATCTATTTTAACAGTACCTCTTACAGGAATTTCACCATATACTTTTTATTTGAATGGAATCAATATGGGAACTGGTAATACTTATGTTTTTGCAAACTTAGCAGTTGGAATCGATACAATAATAGTTCATGATGGCTTCTGTAGTGATACCGCTGTTGTCAATATAACTACGTCATCATCGATATCCCTAAACCTAACGGGAGATACTGTTCTATGTGGAAATCATAGTGATTTAGTTGCCACTGCATCAACAAATGCTTCAGGGATAAATAACTTTGAGTTACAACCTGGATTAATAAACAATTCAACCGGCATATTTCCTTTGACCAACACAAATACCTATACAGTAACTGTAAGCGATGCTAATGGATGCACCATCTCTGCTACACATACAACCAATATTATTTCCAACGCATTAACTGGAGTAAGTGCTACATCCATATCTTATGATGAAAGTTGTGCTTATGCAAGTGATGGTTCCATTGATGTAACAACTACACCAAGTATTGGATTATCTTATTCATGGAGTAGCAGTGATACAACGCAAGATATCGTAAATAAAGTAGCAGGAAACTATGAAGTTATGATTTCAAATGTCAATGGAGATTGTTTACAATTGTATGATACCATTAACGTATTGGGTACAAATTGCGGAACTATTTCTGGTTATGATTTTATAGATAGCTCAAGCAACTGTCTATTCGATGTAGGGGATCATTATTTAGCCAATAGACAAATTAATTTATCTACAGGTGCTACAACATTTACGGATGTGAATGGATATTATTATTTTGGAAATGTGCCTTTTGGTAATCATACGATTAGTAAAGAACCAATAGCAAATTATTTCAGCGATGCTTGCCCTCAGCCGAATGCAATATCTATTAATTCAAGTAATCCAATTTTATCCAATATTAATTTTATGGACAGTTGTAATGCTCTAGTTGATGTAGGTGTCTTTGTTACTAGTACGCCTATGAATCCTGGCTTTAATGAATCTTATGGTATTTATTTATTTAATAATTCAGACTCGAACGCAACTGGCACATTATCATTTATACTCAATGACTCATTGTCCTATATTAATGCGTATCCAACTCCTTTAGGTGTATATCCAGTAGCAAGTGGTGATTCCATCGTTTGGAATTTTAATCTACCATCTTTTAATTGGAATTGGTGGTTAAATTACTTCATTGTAGACTTCAATGTTCCTTCTAATTATTCGCTCAATACTTCCATCTCCAGTTGTGCGCATGTGGATGTTACCAATTTGCCAGATAGCAATTTGTCTAATAATGATTATTGCCATACTGGTATTTTAACTAATGCGATAGACCCAAATATTAAATCCGTGAACCCGCCAGGATTGGGAGCGGATGGCTTGGTTTTATTTAGCCAAGATCATTTTGATTATACTATTCAATTTCAAAATACGGGTACTAGTGCTGCACAAAATATTTATATTCTCGATACTATCAGTGATAAGTTGGATATTAATTCCTTTGAAGTCCTTGCTGCAAGCCATCCTTATCAAATTGAAATATTGAATGGTAATATTCTAAAATTCAAATTCAATAATATCCAATTACCAGATAGTAATACGAATGAGCCAGCAAGTCATGGCTTTATTTCTTATCGCCTCAAACAAAAAACGAGTAACCAAATTGGAGATATAATACTGAACACTGCTGCTATTTATTTTGATTTTAATTTACCAGTTTTCACCAATACTACTAAATATACTTTAGTCGGTCCAGAAGGAATCAATTCTATTTCTACCTTTGAAAATATTCAAATTTATCCGAATCCTACACAAGATATTATTTCGATTTCTTTACAGTCAAAAATGAAAAGCAATTATACTTTTGATGTTTTAAATACACTTGGTGAAGTGTTGCAATCACATTCTATTAAAAATAAAATAGGATTAATCGAAACACATTTCTCCTTGTCTAGATTTGCTAAAGGGATTTATTTTATTCGAATTGCTAGTGGTAATTCTTTTGTCATGCGAAAAGTAATGGTGGAATAAATTGGCTTATTTTTTGTCGAAAGATGTTCGTATTTATGGCTTTAATAAATATGTAATGAAAATTATTTGGGCGGCACTCACGCTTTTCTCTACAATCTTTTTGCTGCAAAGCCAGCAAAAAGGATTTTCGCTACAATCGTTGCCGCAATACATCGACAATATAAAATTCTTTCTCATTATATTTTTAGTGTAACCATATTAAATAGCATCTTTGGGGAATAAATAATATTTTTTCCCAATGAAAATAAAGACCGAAGCACAAGCATTATTTCAGATTCGCGTACTCATTATTTTATTTATTGTTTGCCTTGTACTCAGCGGCATTACCGCATTTCCTATTGAAACGGAATTGGCATTTGCGATGAAACATATTTCCATATTCCCAGATGTGGTGCAGCATTGGTTGCTGCGTGTTTACACAGCTGTTCATGAAACGAATTTGCGATTTCCATTTATTAGCTATGGCACAGATTGGTTGGCATTTGCGCATATTGTTATTGGTACGGTTTTCATAGGACCATTGCGAGATCCGATTAAGAATATTTGGGGGATTCAATTTGGCATGATTGCCTGCTTACTTGTTTTTCCTTTGGCATGTATTGCAGGACCAATTCGTGGTATTCCATTGTACTGGCGATTGATAGATTGCTCATTCGGTGTTATCGGTTTTTTGCCTTTGTATTATTGCTATAAAAAAATTAAACAACTGGAAAAGATGCAATTAGCAACAAGAACAAATAGTGCCTAATAATTTGCATACTTTATAAAAGATTTTATATTTGAATCCTAAAAAAATATTTATGCTAAAGAAAATTTTATTATCGACAATTTTGGTTGCAATGACTTTTATGTCATTCGCGCAAGTCTTCTCGAAGGGGTCTATGAATGTTTGTGTTGGCTATGGGTACAACGCATTTTCTCATTATATAACGGATTCTTGGTCTGACAACACCGGTTTCTCATCCAGTAATTTAGGACCAATTCATTTGAAATATGAATATATGGTAAGTGATAAAGTGGGAATTGGCTTAAGTCTTAATTATATGTCCTACAAAGTTGGTTACAATACGGATATGAATGGTACCTATAAAGCGTCCATTCAATACTCAAGTATAAGTTCATTATTCAGAACAAATGTATACTATGTAAATACAGATAAGATAGGTATATACACTGGTATCGGATTAGGATACAGAACAGCAGTTTTCAAAGAAAAATATGAAGATCCTAATTTTCAAGGGGAATCTAAAACACCAAATTTATTTCCATTTGGAATGGAAATAACAACAGGAATTAAAGGCATGTTTACACCTAATATTGGTGCCTATGCTGAAGTTGGATTTGCAAAATCTGTAATTCAAGCTGGTATTTGTATTGGCTTTGGCGGCGGCGAAGGCGGTGGCGGAGGAGGAGGTCATCGAGGTGGTGGTCGTAGACAAATGTAATTGTAGAATGTGAAAATGAGGATTCAATAGAATCAACATTGTTTTCAATAAAAAGCCTTATCGAAGAAGCTGTTGTTATGCTTCAATGGTAAGGCTTTTATTATTTTATATGAATTAAAAAAGGTACGCTCTATTTAGTCCTTGCCTTTAATTACAATTACTATTTCTCCTTTTGGTGGATGTTGTTCATAATACATCGCAATTTCTGTGAGCGTTCCAATTTTATGCTCTTCTAATTTTTTACTCTTGTTTTCGGTGATACTCATCAAAATATTCTGAAAGCCTTGTAAATACGGAGTCGATTTCGTGGTTTGGGTGTCTCCTATAACTATAAACGGATTTGAAGATTTGGTCCCTTAAGTTGACGTTTAGAATCGAAAAATTGAATTTTATTAACCCACATTGCAGTTACTATTCTATAAACCTTTGATACAAAAGGGTTTCATTTTTTTTGAGTTCCGGTTTGTGTACAACAGATTTTCTTTTATGGAATGGCTTTATGTCCATTAATAAAGCCGAATATAATTTTTTTAATTCCTGA
>CANJRV010000053.1 GCA_947476825.1 Bacteroidota bacterium
ACGCATCTTTCTAATTCACCAGATGAGATGCCTTTGTTACAACCCAGTGCTGGCAATTATTGGATCATTGATAACTATGGAACAGACAGTACATTCACGATGTTGAATTCTATGCAATTATTGAACGCTGGTTTCTTGAATGGAACAGCATCACAATATTCATTATATAGTAGAGGACCAAATGCAGATGGTGCAACATGGAGCGGCGCTTTATGTACCGCATCTAGCATGGTTGCAGGCGCGAATGGCAGTGTGCAATTTACGGCACCAACACAAATAGATGCTATGGGGCAATTTGTATTGACTGGTCCTTATACCGCAGTGAGTAGTACGCAAATTGAAAGTCCAACATTATTTACATTATACCCGAATCCAGCTAGCACAGCCATTTACGTAGAAAACAAAACGCAAAAAAATTGTAGCATTAGCTTCTATACTATCGATGGAAAATTAATTGCCGAACAACAAAGCAATCATGCTTCTATACAATTCGATTGCTCCACTTGGGCACAAGGCATTTATTTTTATGAAATAAGAAGTGAAGAAAATTTGATGAATGGGAAAGTGGAGGTGAGATGATATTAATTAATAAATACTGATTTTCTCAGATCTCTTCATTCCATTGCCTTCATATTCGAGAATATACACTCCTTTAATCCATTGGCTTGTAGGAATTATCAATTTGTTCTGATTATGCACCAACTCGGATTTGTAACACATTTTCCCTTCACTATTATATATCTTTATTTTATACTTTTTAGTTGCATCATTTAATCCTACTCGTTCAATGATTATTACATCTTTTGCAGGGTTTGGGTAAATTTTTAAATGTTGGGTTTCTTTTACTCTATCTTCTATATTATTTGGCCAGAATCCAAGAGTTAAGGAAACGAATGACGCTGTAACATTATTATCAAAATGACATCCAAACGAATTTATTGGAGTATCTACTGGAACATTACCATAAGTCCATGCTCCTATATAAATATCATTATTATACCTACTAGCTTTTATGTATCTAGGCATTTCTAAACATTGTGCCCCAAGTCTAATTTTATTGCTCACATTTCCATTTGCAGTATCAAGTACGATCAGCCATAAATCCTCTATATTTCCCCCACCCATAGATTCTCCAATTTCATTATCATCTCTGCCAGCTACGTCACAATATATCCATAGTTTCCCATTTTTTATATCTCCTCCTCCCCAATTTTCCTGCATATGGGACGAAGCACCCTGACTTGGATGATTGCCTAATGGCCCATATACCCTGCTCCACTTTTTATTGCCAATACTATCTAATCTCATTACCCAAGTTAATATTGAACTGGCAATTTCAGGATTATTTAGATTTGGAGATGCATCCCACATATCACCATCTTTAGATAAACCTGCACCAACTAGATAAAAGTCGTTAGTTTGACTATCTGGTATCAATACAAATCCTTGTTCACCTTGTGTACCTCCATATTTTTTTTCCCATATCAAATTTTGGGCTGTGTCAATACATTTAATAATTGCCACCGATGGTCCATCTGCTATGGTATGCAATGTAAAATCTCCGTCATAAGATGCAGCTCCAAAAGAAATGAGTATTTGTTCTTTATCATTTACTATAATTCCGCTTGCGCTTTCTTCATCACTACCCTGAAATATTTTTACCCATTTCTTAGTTAATATGGTATCAGTTCTTATTACAAATGGGTTATATGAAAAACCTGTAGCTCCATTACCTGCAAAATCTCCAAGCGAAGCTAATGTTTTGCCTAGTATATATACATTACCTTGTTGCGAAACTGTTGCATCGGTTACTATGGTATAGCCCCCATATCCATATTCATTTCCATATATTTTATTCCCTAGTGTGTCAACTACTAATACCCAAATGTTCCCTGTAGTCGATTGTGTATATCCATAGATAGCCAAGTCTCCGTCAGATGACAAAGTATTGCCAACTATCAATAATCTATTTTCACTAATTTGTCTGATTTTTAAAAACTTATCAAACTCGCTGCCTCCCATATTTTTTTGCCTAAGAATATTATAATCCTTATCAAATTTTATTATGCATGCTTGACCATCGCCAGCTGCGTACTCACTGCCAACTGCATATATACTCGCTTTGCTTGTTGAGATAATATCATAAATAGGTCTTACTGTATCACAATAGCGGGCAGTTACGCCAATGTTTTGTGACGCCCCATTTTTATAAACAAATATTAAAATGCTAAGAAAAAATAAAATTCGAATGTGCTTTTTCATTTTATTATTTTTAACCAAATGTAATTTGTTTTTCCATCACCATGTAGGTTTCCCAAAAGTCATTATCCAGGCAGCCCGATGAATTTGGGCTTTAATCTTTTCAAAAAAAATGCGTTCGTTCGGAATGGCACTAGGTAGTACAGTCCAATTTCATTTTTAATTTGCGGAAAGAATAATAAAATTATTTATTATCAACTGGAAATTACAAGCTTTAGCATGATGCTTCTATCATAGAAAATACTAAATCGCTGGCATTATCATAATGAGTAATATCGTCAGAGTTAAATACAATTACTCTATAAATACTTTTCAATTCTTCTGGTGCTTTCTCTGCTAATAATTGAAAAATATTTTTTATTTCTTGCGCCCGGTCTTCTAAATGGTGGTCAGGTTTTATATTTAAAATAAAATCACCTGAATAATAAAAACCACCAAAATTGGCATCTGTGAGCCAAACTTTGGAATACCTATTCTCATCCTTATTTTTTTCACAAAAAACTAGGTTTAATTTTTTTACAAGTGAGGCCTTATCCATTTAATAATTTCTTTTACAGACTCGACAAAAATAATGCATTCTTGTGAAGTTCTATTTATCAAATAACGACTATTTTCATTCCATTCTGCAACGATCGACCAATTCGCTTTGAATTCAGGGTTTTGTTCATTTTTGTAATCCATATATATGCCAGACAATATTAATAATTGCTCATAATTATGCGTTCTAAAAACGGAGTTATCATTCTTTATTTTTACAGATCTATCCTTGTTATCAAAATCAAAAAAATCGGCAATCCCTAAAGTTTTACAAATCTTAGCTTTTAATAAAAGTTCAATAGCATATCCTGCTAAATAATAAGCACCATCAAATCTGCCGCCTAATAAAAGGCATTCTGCATCTAATATTTTTTGTGCCGCTACATTTTCAATATCGGATTGGCAAGTCATAACTTTAAATAATACGCAAAGTATAAAAAGTTTTGAAACCGAATAAAAAAAATGATTAAAATTGTTAGATAACAAATCATGCTTCTATATAATTCAACTCGCAAGGCATTTTTTTCTTAATAAGAATTGAATAAAATTTGATGAATGGAAAAGTAGAAGTGAGATGAATTTGTAATAGTATATTTTGTTGATTTGAACTTCAATAAATTTCAAATCAGGATTACCTAAAACGCAAACTTCAAACTGCCATATACGCCGAAACGCCGATTGGGATTATCATTCACTTCGGTTCGATAAGGCAGTACACGCCACACAAAATCAACACGCAATACTTTTAATATATTTTCAACCCCTGTACCTAATTCTACATAAGGACTTTTGGTCAGTGTTTGAAAATCGTAACCTTTCAATAAATTTAAGGTTTGGTTTTCTTTAGACAATCCACCATACACACTCTTCATATTCCAGAAAGTACGCAGCTTCATTTTTTTGGCATAAGGAATATATTTCAAAAACAAACTGCCTAAAGTATGTTCCATAATTAAACCTACATACGCATCACTTATATATTCATAGCGATACATCATGTTGAATGAATGTGCATTGTAATAATAAAATTCATTGCCAGGATGTATTTCCAATAAGGAATATGGCAAAGTACCGTAAGTCTTGCCTGCAAAAATATTATAATACAATTCGCCTACATGTTTGATTCGTTTATAGTCTGAAATATTCAATCGCACTTTAGAATAATGATAAGCACTTTGCAAGACATTTTTCATTCCTAATCCCAAATACATTTTTACAATTGGATATTTTGTCCCCAAACTTGTACGATAATAATTCCCTTCTATAAACTCCTCCTTATGCGCAAAGCGAAGTTCTAAACCAATTTCAGAACTTTTAATGGCGTTCGCATCACGCCCAGATGCATCAGAGAAAATGCCATAAGTAGGCAATGGCGAATATGGCGTATAAGCCCGATGTTCAAAGGAAAGTAAATGACTGAAGCCATTGAAATAACTATTGTAAAACTCAACTCTTTGCTTGTCCACAAAGGCTAATTTCCAAGGTACGTTTGTTTTTCTGGCAATGGAATTAAATATATTATCAATGGATGCTGCATCATCATATTGGTTTACAGCATTGTCCACATCATGTTTGTATTCGGCAAAAACATACATCCGTGGTTTACGTTTTAATAGCCATAACATACTAGCATCGTACTTAAATTTTTGATCTTTAAATCCATACGCTGCATACCCTTTGATATAAATATTTTTAAACAATTTAGGTGTCGTACCCATCGACAATCGAATTCGTTTTCCTTCAAAAGTATTGCTACTATACAGATTATAAAAAGAACCTAATTCTATTGGACCAACTTCTTTAATTCCTGTACCTAAAAAATAAAATAAATTATAGTACTTCTTATAGATAGGTAATTGCTGAATGGTATCTATCATACGATAAATAGATTTCTCATTTTTACTCAAAGTCTCATGCCTAACTGAGTTCCAATAGTCTTCATTTCTATTCAAAGCATCTGGATCTAATTCCGTATCCGCCTTTCTTTTTTTATCATTAATAATGTCTTCCGTTTCTTGTGAGTTCGCCACAATATTTCTATACGTAGTGGTTTTTCTACCTAAGAAACCGGCAATTTTATCTCCTTGCGGCGGCAAAAAATCGACGTAGAATTTATCCTTAGTCAAGAACCAAAGTGTATCTTCAAAACAAGTAAACTCTTGCAATAAGGTTACTTTATTTACCCAATTGATACTTTGCTCCTTAGTAACGATCATGTTCATTTTCTGCACCGCAAAATCTGTATCATGAATCCAAAAATCTCCATTAAAAGTATGTTCACCTTGGCGCTTTGGACTAAAGGCAACTTGATAACAAAGATGCCCATTAAAAGATTGCGTATCTACCAATTGGTATTTATAAAAGAAAGGTGCGTCGTTTGCAATCGGACTTACAAAACCCAAATCAAAAATTGGAATAGTATTGTTGTAAATATTTATGTTCTGGTACATGCTTCCCAATAACTTAGAAACACTTTGGTTTTTATAACCTGAAATACGAGAACCTTTAATATACTCTTTGGTTTTCTTCGGTTTTTTTTGATAGTAATAATCAGAAATAGTTTCTGTTAAAAACAAGGGTAGGAAAGGCTTTTCTTCACTTGTACTGTCCATAAAATTCTGTACAAAATTAAATTTTTTCAAAATGGGTGAAACCGTAAAAGCCTTCTTCGGGATTTTATTAATATCCATTTCCATTTTATTGTACACCTCATAACGGTAATTACTTGCCTTGTCATAATTATTGATTGGCTTATTTTTAATCACTTTTTTGACCAAGGCAAGCGCAGGATCTTTGCTAAACTTCACCACAAAATCTCGCATTTGAATCGAAGCTCTTTCCATTTCAATATTCAATTTTTGATAAGGTAAATTTCGATTGATCAGAAATACTTTTTTGGCATACCCTATCACTGTTGTACCAAAACTATCTGCAGGACAAGTATCTAATTCGAACATGAACTTTCCATCAACATCCGCACGCTTGCCGATGCCAGTGCCCACAAAAAATACAGTAGCAAAACTAAGCGGTTCGCCTGTTGTAAAATCCTTTACTAGACCTTCCACAACAAATTTCCCTTTGCTGTGTTTTACGTCATTCATTGCTTGGACTTTCACTTTAACCGTTTCCGTTATAAGACTTTGATTTTCTACAGGCTGTAAGGATGTATCTATGGTTTGCGCAAATGAATCGCCTCCCCAACATAACAAAACAAAAAACACAATTGCACATGCCGTAAACTTTGTACAGACAAACATTGCAATATGTTTCAACCAATTAATTTGCATTCAAGATAAAATTCTTTTCAAACATACAATTTTTTTAGGAAGTCGAGAGGAGAAAGTAATGAGTAGAAAATGGAAAGTATTTGGGATTTGAGCTTTCGTATTTAAATTACATTTGCTAATTCAAATTCTTAACAATTAAAAACAAAAAAATGAATGCAAATCAAATGATAATCAAAATGGTATTGGACAGATGGTACGGCGCTTTAAAAAATTGTACATCCCTCATTCAAGCCATTACCGATGAGCAATTAAACAATGAAATTGCGCCAGGAAAAAATAGAGGGATATATTATATATTTATTAGGCCATCTCATTGCGGTAAATGATGACATGCTGGTGCTATTAGATATGGGCGAAAAATTATATCCAGAATTGAATGTGCCTTTTATTAAATCTGCAGACAAAGCAATAGAAGAAATTCTTTCTGCAACTACATTGAGAGAGAATTGGTTCAAACAATGCGAAGTATTACAAAAAAATTTGAAGCCTTACAACTAGAGCAATGGCTAAAAAAGCATACAGCTATTACCGCTGAAAATTTCATCCAAGAACCACATTGTAATAAATTAAATATTGTGATTACAAGAACAACCCATTTGACTTATCATACTGGTCAATTAGCATTACTTAAATAAATTTCATAAGCAATCAAGATGGCAACAACAGATTTTACAACCACCCTATTGGTTGAACAAACACCACATGAATTATACCTAACTGTGAACAATGTTCGAGGTTGGTGGCAAGGAGAAATTGAAGGGGGTACAGATAAACTGCATGATGAATTTATTTATCGGATGCAAGAATTCCATTTCTCGAAACAAAAATTAATTGAACTCATACCTGATGAAAAAGTAGTATGGCTTATTACGGAAAGCCGTCTTCATTTTACGAAAGACAAAGAAGAGTGGACAGGTACAAAAATTATTTTTGACATCTCAGTTGTCCATGATAAAACACAACTTCGTTTTACACACCAGGGATTAGTTTCTGAGATTGAATGTTATGGCGCATGTTCTAATGCATGGAGTCAACTTGTACAACAAAGCCTATATAGTTTGATCACTACTGGCAATGGTAAAAATGTTTTTTAAAAATCAAGAATAAATATGTAGTCATAGGGCAAACGATCCTTATTTTGTAAGCTCAATAAATGATTGTTTTTCCTTTATTCATCCATTTTTTCAAAAGTCAATTCTTGTTCACCTTGCTTCTAAATTTTTTCCCCCAATGCTTTCAACAAAGGCAAATCTTCTTCAAATACTTTTCCAAAAATATTAGCAGCATCGAGCCCCTTGCCTTCTCCATAATAGATGCCCAATGCACCAGATGTTTTTACTCTTGCAGGCTTAAGTGTTCCTAAAACAATTTCTCCTGGCACCGTAAATACCGATGCGTTTTCTTGTATGATATCACATGCAAATGCATCCGCTACCCAAAATTCTAGACCTGATACACGAGCATGATAAAAGCTGATCGTAAAAGGAAGTACTTGATCAAATGCCTTTACTGAAATAGGCGCTTCTGCTTTGTAATACCGGAAACGAATTATTTGCCTGTCTTTAGTTTTGAGAATAAATCCTGTCATCGAATTTTAATTTTAAAATTGTGTTGTATTCAAATTACTATTTTTTTCACTTACAAATCTCACCATTTTTTCAATTATTTCTTACTTTTTTTGTTCAGTTTGGACAGTATATATTCTCATAACGTATCCGATTTGTTCATTTTTAGTAATTAAATTAAAGACATTTAAAGCATATGGTTCTAATTGAAAACAATGTAACATTTCCTGAGGCACTTATGATTAGTTCATTGCATACATAGAGCACTACAAGAACAAGAATCGCCTTTTCATTTTTAATTCCTCTTTGTATATTCTACAATTGAACGCTTCTTAATCTTAATGCATTAGAAATAACAGACACCGAACTAAAACTCATAGCCAACGCAGCTATCATCGGCGAAAGCAATATGCCAAAATATGGATATAAAACCCCTGCCGCAATTGGAACGCCTAGCATATTATAAAAGAATGCGAAAAATAAATTTTGCTTAATGTTTCGCATAACGGCATGACTTAAATTCTTTGCTTTTACAATGCCTTGCAAATCGCCTTTTACTAATGTGATTTTGGCGCTTTCAATGGCTACATCAGTGCCCGTGCCCATTGCTATTCCTATATCCGCTTGGGCTAATGCTGGTGCATCGTTTATGCCATCACCTGCCATTGCTACAATCTTACCTTGAGATTGCAATTGTTTAATTTCATTGAGTTTATCTTCAGGTAAACAGCCAGCTTTGTAGAAACTCAAATGCAATTCTTCCGCTACAGCCTTTGCAGTATTTTCATTATCTCCTGTAAGCATAATCACTTCCACCCCTTGTTTCATTAGTTCTTTGATGGCTTCTTTACTTGTTTCCTTTATCGCATCTGAAATGGATATAAAACCTAAAACATTCCCTTCTATGGAAATGTAGGAAACTGTTTTACCAAGCTTTTGTTCGGCCACTATTTTATATTCAATATCAGCAGAAATAGTTGCCCCAACTTGCTCCATTAATTTCTTATTTCCAAGAGCAACTTTTTTATGATCAACAGTTCCTATTACACCTTTGCCTGCAATGGCTTCAAAATCTTTTACATCTAGCCATGAAATACTTTTTGATTTTGCATAATCAACCACTGCTTCTGCTAACGGATGTTCGCTAAATTGATTTAATGAAGCGATATTTTGTAGTAATGCATTCTCTTCATTTTGTGCTGAATATATCTTTTCCACGGAAGGTTTTCCTTCGGTAATGGTTCCGGTTTTATCGGTTATGAGAACATTTATTTTGTTCATATTTTCTAATGCTTCCGCATTTTTTATTAAAACACCCGACTGCGCTCCTTTGCCTACTCCCACCATAACCGACATAGGAGTAGCCAATCCCAAAGCACAAGGACAGGCAATGATTAATACAGCAATTGCGTTTATAAACCCATACACAAGTGTTGGCTCAGGGCCAAATTTCGCCCAAACAAAAAATGTGGTGATAGATATAAGGACAACAATCGGCACAAAATATTTGGCGATACTGTCTGCTAATTTTTGAATAGGTGCTCGAGAGCGACTAGCATTATTTACCATCTGAACAATTTGAGATAGCAAAGTTTCCGAACCTACTTTTTCGGCTATCATAACAAATGATTTGTTGCCATTAATAGTTCCTGCTATTACTGCATCACCCATTTTTTTATCGACAGGAATCGGCTCGCCAGTAATCATGGATTCATCTATACTGCTTTCGCCATTGCTTATTTTACCATCCACCGGAATTTTATCACCAGGTTTGACTCGTAATAAATCTCCTTTCTTTATATCGTGAATAGAAATTACTTTATCCTCTCCATCCATCACCAAAGTAGCCTCTGTTGGGGCAAGTTTTAATAACTCCTTAATGGCTCCGCTTGTTCGACTATGCGCTCTTGCTTCCAATAATTGCCCCAATAAAACTAAAGTTAAAATTACGGTTGTTGCTTCAAAATAGAGAAATGCAGTGCCGCTTTCTGTTTTGAATTCATTAGGAAAAATGGCGGGGAAAACCATTCCAATTAAACTAAATACAAAGGACACCCCAGTGCCGATTCCGATGAGAGTAAACATGTTGAGATTCCATGTAATGATGGATTTAAAAGCACGAACAAAAAACATCCAACAAGCATAAAAAACAACTGGTAGTGTTAGAATGAATTGTAAGCAATTCCACCATTTAGTTCCCATTATTTTTTGAAGTGGATTGTCTGGCATCATTTCTAACATCGCGATTAAAAATATCGGAACGGTAAAAATTAAAGCAACTTTCATTTTTTGTACCAGCTCTTTATATACTTTATTTTCTTCCCCATCTGTAGGTTCTGTTGGAACTAAGTTCATTCCACAAATTGGGCAAGTGCCTGGTGCATCCTTCATTATTTCAGGATGCATTGGGCAAGTATAAGAAATCGAATTCAAGGACAATTCAGGGACTTTTTCTAAATGCATGCCACACACTGGACAACTACCAGCTTTCTCGTAAATTTTATCGCCTTCACAGTGCATTGGGCAATAATATTTCCCTCTACTATTTTGGGCAATTGAATCTAATTCTGACATTGCAGGATTAGGTGACAAACCTGATTTATTTTCTTCTGTACCTATCTTTCTATTTGAAGCATGAACTTGATTTTCCATTGCAATCTTATACTTGCCTACTATATCTAAGGCATGTTGCAAATCTTCTATGCCAACATGTTTCTCCATAGTGATTCTTGCAATAGGCGGATCTAATGTAACGATAGCAGATATCCCTTCCAATTCGTTCAAAGCTTTTTCCACTTTTGAACGACAACCGTTACAACTCATTCCAATAATTGGATACGTGTGTGTCATTGTTGATTTTGTTTTCACTTTTATTTCTGTAAGTAGATAAAAAAACAAGTTACGAAATAAAAAGTGTGATGAGCAAAGTCACCACACCATTTTAAAATATTCATCTGTAATCAGTAGCCAAAGATTATTTCTTCTCTATCAACTTCATTCCACATTTCGGACATTTCCCGGCTTCGCTTCTTATGATTTCTGGATGCATAGAACAAGTGTAGGTCATAGCAACATCCTTATTTTTGTTTTCATGCTTTTCATTCTTATTCATCTTATCACACATATCCATTTCTCCTTTCATATTCATACATTGACCATCTTTCATTTGCATTTTTTCTCCGTTTTTCATGATGCATTCACCATTGGTCATGCACTTAGTTCCATTTTTCATGGTCATATCGTGTTTCATCGGCATCATTTTGCCTTTTTTCATACACATCATTTTTCCATCTTTCATCATACAGCAATCTTTCATCACGGAAGAGTGTTTCAGCATTGAAGAATGTTTTTTGGTTTGAGCAAAAGAATTACTTGCTGTAAAACAAGTGAATAACATGAGCATGGAAGCAAACATGGCGGCAATTAATTTTCTGTTTTTCATTATTTTTCTTTTTAAAGTTTATTTTCTTCAGTGGCGCTGTTGCCCGTTTTTTTTAATGTATAAAAGTGCAAATCAATTTTTCAAATTCCTTATTCGTGTTCAAATTAGCATGTAAATTTACTTCGTGTAGAAACTACACTCTTGTATCTCTGCGATTATCATTTGCATTATTCACATGTAAAACTGAATTATGCCGATGGAATCAATAGATAGAGTAGCCATTTGTGGTTCAAGTGTATTTTTGTTTGGATTTCATTTCATTGATAACTGCTTTTTTTATTAAGAAAATCGCTATCCATACTAATGAAATTAAAATGCCAAAGCCTGCTAACACAAAAACAACAAAATAAGGTTTTAAAGAATCCATCATGCTTGAAAAATTACTTTGATGAAGACTTAATTGCCAAATTCCTCTTTTAATTCCTGCGCCATTTAATGCCAACCAAAATAGAGCTAAACTGATTTGCAATATCCAAAATAGGCTGTTCAGTATTTTCATTGTTGCTTCTCCCTTTGGGAATTTTATAAACATAAAACATGCCGCTAACAGAATCATGCTATTAATACCTATAGTAGTTCCCATAGCATGTGCTACCGTAATATGTGTACCATGCGTATAAATATTGATTGCTGGAATAGACATTAAAATAGCTTGTCCCATATTAATAAATACCCAAATATCTGCAGCCATTAAAAACCGATATGGGAAATAATGATAGTATTTTTGAATTGTGCTTATATTAGTTTTCCAATTGTAAATTATTTTTACAAAAAATACCCACTCCGTCATACTCACTGCATAACTGATATATTTAATATAAATGTCTGAAGGCAATGTATAAATATGATGCCCCCAATTGAACATTAAATTAAACAACCCTAAAAAATACATGGCAAAGGCAAGTTTGTTAGTACAAGTATCTTTTTTGCCAGAAATCTTATCCATTAAATAAAATGCAGTGCCATACAGTAGTTGATTCCAAGCTCCTACTAAGGATCCATTTACCTTCCATTGAATAGTCATATCTCGGATAAAATGTTCACGAAAATAAGGAAATAGCCAAAGGTAATTTTCGACAAAAGCAAATAGAAAAAACAATATACCTGTCATCCACATCCACATATACACAGGCCAATTTTTAATATGAGCAACTATAGTAAAAAAGTTAATTAAAAAGAGAACCCAAGCAATGGCAACAGGCAAAGCCCATATAGGATTAAACTCCCAATATTCCCTTCCACCAAAATTCTGCGTAAAATAGGATATACAAACGCCTACAATCGCAAGCATCCATAATGTATACTGCAATAGTGCCAACTTTTTTATTGTAGCAATTGATGTAGAAGATAATCCATAATAAACGCACCCTGTTGCGCCTAATAGTATCCAATACATGACTAAGGATACATGCAATGGACGCAAAGATTGAAATCCAATTTGTTGTTTTAAAAAATCAGGTATGACATAAGTTAGAGATGCAAATAATCCAAAAAACAAACCAAGTACCAACGCTATTAGTGCTGTGATCAAAAACAATTTTCCAATATTTATTTTTTCAATTTTCATTTTTCTCTATCATTCCAATCGTATTAACTTTCCATTTTCTTGGATCTGAACTACCACTTGCATCTACTGACTTTAAAAATTCGAGTAACAAGTTCATTTCATTTGGAGACAAATGAAAGGAGGGCATTTGTTTAATTCCCGAAACAAGCATAGCCTTGATAAATACTTCGCCTTTATTTGGTTGAGAAATAATATTCGTTAAATCAGGACCTAAATAACCACCTAAGCTGTATAATTGATGACAACTTTGACAATTGTATTTTTGCCAAACTAATCTTCCTGCAGATGCTTTATGTATATTGAAATTTGAGGTGCTTTTTATTGATAAAGGTTTGAAGTAAATACAATAAGAGTAACTTAAAAACAGTAAGCATAAAATAAGAAAAATGCGGATGGGCTTGATTATCATATTTCAATATTTTATTTTCTCATACAATTTCACCAACGACTTTAATAGCTCCACTGGAGTGGTTAATATTTGATAATGATTTTGTCCAAACATTTGTGGCAAATAATATTTTGCTTGTGCTTCAATGGCCAATGCAAACGCGTTGATGTTATTTACCTTCAATTCATGCAAGGCTTGCTTAACATCAAAAATTCCGTATTTACCTTCATATTTATCATAGTCATTGGGTTTGCCATCTGACAAAAGAATAACCCATTTATTTTTAGTTTGTCTTTTATTCAATAAATATCCGGAGTGTCGTAAAGCCGCACCAATTCTAGTATATCCACTGGGTTCAATAGCACTAATTTTATATTTTGTTTGGCTCCATTTTTCATCAAATTCTTTTAAGGAAACATAGCTCGAAAAATTTCTCGTTTTAGAATAAAACCCGTACACAGAAAAGTCAATATTATACTCATTCAGTATTTCACCAAACAAAATACTCACTTGTTTTTCTACGTCAATAACTCTATTGCCATCCGCATATCCATCACTTGACAAACTAACATCTAACAATAATAAAATGGAAATGTCTTTTTCTTTTTTTCGCTTAGATAAATAAATATTTTCATTTGGTGTTCGCCTAGCATGAATATCGACATACATATCACTTAATGCATCCAATTCAAACTCATCGCCATCTGTTTGCTTTCGTACTTGTTGCATTTTATTGTTTACAGAAGTCAACATTTTTCTTAGACCTTGTAAAGTGTTAGAATGGTCTTTGATAGTTTTTAGGTAATAGACATTATCCGAGCTGGGCTGGACAATTGGATACACTTTGCAATAATTTTCTTTGTATTCATTTTTTGAAAAATCCCATTCGTTATACGAATAATGAAAATTGGCATTCGTTAAAGTTACACTTTCCGATATATTGGTATTCTCTGTAAATTTAGCATGGTAAATAGAATGTGCTGTATCATCCACTCGAACTACAAATTTCATATTCAATTCGTCCAGTGCTTCCTGATGATCTTCTAATTCATCTTCTCCATCAAAATCACGCCATACGCCACTGTGTTCATCGGCTGTTTCCACCTTCTCAAAATTATGTGTCATTACATAGTCTTCTTGTTGTTTTTTATCCACTTCTATAAGTACAATATTTTCAATTGCCTTCGACATGACAACTGTTTTAGTTTGCTCGTTCTGGCTTTTTTTTACTTGTTCTGAAAAATGTTCGAGCGGATATTTGTTTTCCAAATTAACATTCGTTCGCATCCATTTCCCAAACAACCAACTATAATCTATGGGATTTTTTTCAGAAGAAATTCGTTGTAATTGAATTTCAAATTCATGAAATAATTGTTTTGTAATTGGATACTGTATAAATAGCTTTTCTAAGACCAATGAAGATGATTCGAATGCTTTTTGTTGCGCTTCTTTACATTCAATTTCGGTGTCATCAAACCAATTCAACTTTAATTCTTTTTGAACAGATAAATATAAAAGTCGAAAAAAGTAATAGGACAAATTTTGTTCCACTGTTTCAAACAAAGAAAACGAAGCTGGAAAAAAGAAATTATTATTTTTAAATCCTCCTTCTCTTTCAGCAGGAAATACTTCAATAGCATCGCCTGTTAATGCCCTTGCTAAAATGGTTAAACGATGTTGTATATCCTGCAGTAAAACTGTTTTCTCCTTTATATGATTAGAGATATTATTTCTTTTCTTAAAATAATTTGCGATTTTCCCATATAAATATTCATCTAATGCCATACGAATTATATCATCAAATCAGTTAAATCATACAAAGCTTCCAGTGTTTGTTTTTCATCAGATAATGGCTCCATTACAGCTACTTTCACCGCCAATCTTTTTGCAAGTCCGCTTTGTATCAACTTAGCAGCATCTACAAGCAAACGAGTAGAGACTGTTTCTGTTAAACCTAACTCAGTTAAGTTCCTTACCTTATTGCTTAACGAGACTAATTTCTTCGCCATAATATCATCAATGCCAGTCTCTTGTACTAAAATTTCTTGTTCGATTTTGGGTTCTGGAAAATTAAATGACAATGCAACGAAACGTTGGCGAGTAGATGGTTTCAATTCCTTAAACCCTCGTTGATACCCAGGATTAAAAGAAGCAACGAGCATAAAATCATCATGTGCTTTAAAGGTTTCACCTAGTTTGTCGATAAATAATTCTCTACGATGATCGGTCAATGAATGGATGGCTACAATGACATCAGGACGAGCCTCTGCTACTTCATCTAAATATAAAATATAACCATTTTTTGCAGCTGTTGTTAATGGACCATCTAACCAAATCGTTTCAGCACCTTTGATGATAAACCTACCTATTAAATCGGTAGAGGATGTTTCTTCATGACAACTGATAGTGCTTAATTTTTTACCTAATTGATGTGCCATGAATTCTACAAATCGTGATTTCCCACTACCTGTTGGACCTTTCAATAATAGAGGCAATTTGTTTTGATAAACTTGTTCAAAAACTTCAACTTCCTTACCTACTGCATAGTAAAATGGCCTACCAATTTCAATTTCTTCTATGATCATTTTCATAATTTTTTAATTAATAATTGACAAACTATTTTCTAATTCTATTGCTTTGGGAAATAAAATATTGTTTTCTAAATGTACATGCAGATGGAGGTCTTGCTCAAACTCATCCAATTTTGCATACAATGCTTTAAATGTATTACATGCCCAATCTGGCGGTGTATAATTCATCGTGAGATTTGCAATTTCTTTCAAAGTATTTCCAACCATTTCATGCTCCGCTTGCATCCTATTGATCGGATTTTGAACCGATGCAACATGTGAATTAATTAATGGCAAATTTTCTTTTTTTGATTTTACCAACTCTTTAATATACGGAAACAATATGCGTTCTTCCTTTTGCATATGTTGTAAAAGTTCAATTTTTACAAGGTTATATAAACGTTCAATTTCCAAAACAGGTGGATGGTTTGCGCCATGTACTTTTGCCACTTTAGCAGAATAAGCATCTAATAATTCGATTGCTTCTAATACATAAGCATGATGCGTATATACTATGTAATCTATCAAAAAATCTAAATCCCATTTGTTGAAATTTTGTGATGGTATGACTTTATTATCCATGTCTTTTAATTCACCCAACAATTGCTCCATACTAACATTTTTTTTCTCACAAGCTTTAGCAATAGAAATACCACCACCGCAACAAAAATCTATTCCGTATTTTTTAAAGATGTCGGCTGTTTTGATATTATTACTCACGACATCTGCTATTTTTAATTCTTGATCTATATTCATTTGGATATTTTTATTTAAGGTTACTAATTCGTAATTTTTTCAAGTGCTTCATCATTCGGTGTGCCATACTTTACAAACTCATAGATATAGCAAACAATCCCAGTCGTAAAAAACGTGGCACATATCGCTAACACTACAAAATGAACTTGAATTTCTTTTTGAACCTCTCCAAATTCTAAACCCACTTTTCGTTCTAAATATACTTGTGCAACCCCTGCCACACCAAATGCCACAGTCATGCCTATCATGCCAATATTAGATAACCAAAAAGCCAATAAACCAGTACTGGTATCATAGTATTTACGTCCTGTTAAATTAGGAAGCGCGTAGCTTATAAAAGCTAAAACAATCATTCCATAGGCGCCCCAAAATGCCAAATGTCCATGCATTGCCGTAACTAATGTTCCATGTGTATACATATTTACACCTGGCAAGGTATGCGCCAAACCCAACAAGCCTGCACCAACAAAAGAAACAATGGCAGTGCCTAAAGTCCAACTTAAAGCTATTTTATTTGGATGTTTTTTCTCTCCTTTTCGATACATGGCAATGGCAAATAATGCCATGCCTAAAAAGGCTAAAGGTTCTAGTGCAGAAAATATTCCACCAATAATTAACCAAGCTTTTCCTACACCAATGTAATAGTAATGATGTCCAGTTCCTAAAATTCCAGAGATAAAAGTTAAACCCACAATTACATACAACCATTTTTCAATAACTTCTCTATCCACTCCGGTAATCTTTATTAAGAGAAATGCAAGTATGCCACCCATAATTAATTCCCAAACACCTTCAACCCATAAGTGAACTACCCACCAACGAAAAAATGAATCCATTGTTTGATTATCAAACCATATCATGCCTGGCAAATAAAGTAATGCAGCAAATACAAGTCCCATTGTTAAAACAAGTGAGGTAGTAGTGCGTTTTTTACCTTTGAACAAAGTCATTAAAATGATTCCTAAAAAAGTCAACACATTGACAACAACTAACCAGTCTAATGGTCTCGGAATTTCTAAGAACTTTCGCCCTTCCCAATAATTGAAATGATAACCAACAATGGCTACTACACCTACTATCGCTAATGTAATAAGTTGGATATAAGCTAATTTCACACTGACCAATTCATGCTCAGCTTCTTCAGGAATGATATAATAAGCAGCTCCCATAAAGCCAGATAATAACCAAACAACCAATAAGTTGGTATGCACTGCACGAGCAGTATTGAATGGCGTAATTTGGTGCAACACATCATATCCCATGTGAGCAAATGCCATAATAAAACCATAAATAATTTGAAGAGAAAGAAGCAACATGGATAATGCAAAAAACCAATACGCTACTTTTTGTGATTTATATTTCATGATATTTTAAATTTATTTTTTTTAAAAATTATTTCTTCAAGTCTGGTTTTGGTGGGAATCCATTTAAGTCCACATTTCCTATCCATTTCAAAAAGGCAACTACATCATTGGCCTCTTGTTCAGACATTGCATAAGCTACCATTTGCCGACCTCTTGGAGCCCAAGGTGTTTTGCTCATTAAGGCTGCTTTGATATATGCTTCACCTCTTCGTTCGTAAACTTTTGTAAGCTCTGGTGCATAATACGCGCCTTCACCTAAAATGGTATGGCACCCCATACAGTTATTTTTCTCCCAAATGTGTTTACCTGCAATTACTTGTGGGGTAAGATTTTCTTCATGTGTTCTTTTAGGAACTTCATTACTTAATGAATTCCAAGACAAGCCTAGGAATATAGCAAAAGTGACAATGGTACCTCCTAGGAAAAATACTTTGGCTTGTGATTTTGATAGCATGATTGTATGTTTTAAAATGTATGAATATTGTTGTAAGGATTATAAATAGAATGGTCATTATTCTCAAATCAAAAATGCTATTCTATTTTTTTACAGCCTTAACGTCTTCCTCATTTACTTCGCCACCCTTATTTCCAAAATTATTAAGAACATAAGTGAACGCTGCCGCGACTTCATCATCTGACAAAGTAGATTTCGGCATTGCTTGATTAAATTTTGCTCCATTTACAGTTATTTCGCCAGTCAATCCATTTACTACACCGCCAATAGCTCGAGGCAAATCAGCTGCTAAGTAATCAGACTCGGCCAATGGTGGAAAAGTAGCTGGCAAACCCTTGCCATCTGCTTGATGACATGCTTGACAGACTTTTTCATAGACTGCCTTACCTGCTGCAATTTTAGCATCCTTGCCCGTTGGTGCTTCTTCCAACATTGATTTTGGCGTTTCAGTAGTGGCTGGTGTTTCCTTTTTTTCATCGCCCCCGCAAGAGAATAAAAAAGTTGTTGTTGTGAATGTAGCTATCGCTAGTAATTTAAAATTTTTCATTTTTGTAATTTTTAGTTGTGAAGTTTTTATTTAATTAAAGTTTTTATTTTTTCTATTATTTCGGTTGGCTCTTGTGCTAATCCATTTTGTTGAAAAGCAATATTTCCATTTTTATCTATTAGGTGTATCGTATTGGAATGATCAAAGCCTCCACCAGATAAAGGTTTAATTCTTACATTCAATACATTTGCAATTTCCATCGTTGCATCATTATTAGATGAAATGCAGATCCAATAATCATTCAATTGATGTTCCTTTGAAAATTCTACAAATCTTTCTGGTGTATCTCTTGCAGGATCCATACTGATTAACAAGAATTGAATATTTTGTAATTCTTCCTTTGTAAAAGCTTTTTCAATTCGTTGTAGGTCGGCTACTATTCTAGGACATGCTGATTCGCAATGCGTAAACACCATTGCCGATACGGTAATTTTATTTGACAACTCACGTAACAACATGCTATCCTTATTTTGCCTCACCCATTTACTTTCTAAATTAAAAATGGATTCGTTTGTATTATCCAATTTGGTAACGACTTCAGTTTTGTTTTTATCTTTTTTACAACATTCGCTTTCTTTTTTTTCCTTACATGAAAAAAAGAACAGAACGGTAATGCTAAGTGTGATTATGCTTAATTTATTTTTCATTTTATTTTAATTTAATATCCTCTAACAGCGATTAACATCGTGATAAAAATCGCTGAAACAACAACTAATCCAATTTTAGGAATGAACTCAATTCCTTTATAGCCCACTAATAATTCGTCTTTATTTTGCGACCTACTTCTTAAATAATTCTCTACTTTAGTTTCCGCAAAAAAATGAAAAATGGTGACTAAAAACCCTACACTTCCTGCGATCAAGATGAGTGTGCCCCTTGTACTATTTAACATTCCTAAAAAATAAAATTTAGTTTGCATCCAAATAATTATTCCTCCAGTAATGAATGTTGATGCCGCACTTAATGAAACAAGATTTGTCACATTTTTAAAAATCGGTTTCAAAATATCAACGTCTAACTGAGTCATTTTTTTTGCCACAGATGGCATTAATCCATAATTCATAACCACTACCATCCCCAACCAAATAGAAGCAGACAATACATGAATATTTCGTATGATGCCAAATAAACTCATGAGTGAATTTTATTTTTTACACATCTAAATCCTACATTAGGAACGCCATATTTAGCCTTCACACTTGACCTAGAAGCGAAACGCATAAATGCAGCATAGTTATTAATATCCTTTGAAGCAAATGATCCTCCACCGCAAAAAAATGTATTATCTAATCCACTATTCCCTCGTGATTCGCCAGTAGTTAATGCACTATTAAAATCAAATGTCCATTCCCAAACCAAGCCATGTAAATCCCAAACACCATAAAAATTTTTAAAGGTGGAACCCACATGAGGTAATATTTTAGGGTTCGATTTTGAAACCCAATTTAAAATCCATTGGTTAAATTTCAAGTCTTTAGAAGCATCTGGTTTTGTTTCACTTGCTCTTCCTGCCAATTCCCATTCGGCAACCGTTGGCAATCTTTTCCCTTGACATTCACAATATTTTTTTGCGGCAAACCATGAAACATTTACAACTGGGCTCAACGCAATGTTTTCATTAAATGAGGTGTCGGTATTCCATTGATGCAGGTAGTTTGTATCAGCATAAATAGATTTTATTTTTGATTTACTCCAAGTTAGATTTTGCAAAATGAATTTTTTATAATCTTCATTTGTAACAGGAAATACATCCATTAAAAAGGGTTGCACAATTGTTTTTTGACTATCTAAAGAATATAAAGGAAGGAAGATTCCTCCCTTTATATTAACCATAGATGGCTGACCTTGACCAGTTGCCAACAGGTTGATGAATAACAAGAATATAGTGAGGATTTTATGCATTTTACTTTCTTTGTTTAGCAACATCAATGGCTGTTACCTCACCGCCTTTATTACCAAAGCTATTTAATACATACGTTGCAACAGAAGCTATTTGTGCATCACTCAAAGTTTGTTTTGGCATAACGCCATCATAAACTTTACCATTCACTGTAATTTTTCCAGAAAGTCCATGTATAATATTTCGAGTAACTAACGAAGGGTTAGACGCGAAATAATCGGAACCAGCTAATGGAGGAAATGCCTTCTCAATTCCCTTACCATCGGCTTGATGACACGCTTGACAAGAACTAGCAAAAATTGCTTTCCCTTGTGTTATTTTTTCATCTTTGGTTAAAGGTTTTAATGCTACTACCGGCACATCAGGCATAGTTTGAGCAGCACCTTCTGCTTGATAAATTCTATCATCTTGCTGACCTGTATATATTGATTTGTTCTCAGCACCTTCCACTTTCAACATACCCAATGACCCTTTATTAAATGTTCTGAAAATAGAATGGTCAACTAAAATTAAATTGGCAGGAACATCACATTTAAATTCTGTAATGGCTGAACCTCCAGCAGGAACTAATGTAGTTTGTACATTGTGATTTAATGTGGTACCACCTTCTGGATATACATTGTCAAATATTTCACCAATGACATGAAAGCTTGAAACTAAGTTTGGTCCTCCATTTCCTACAAACAATCGAACTGTTTCACCCACTTTTGCTTTCAACGATTTATCGCCAGTAAGCGAACCCACTTTACCATTAAATACTACATAGTCTGGTTCTTCTTTCAATGCTTTATCCATATTGAATTGTTGCAATCCAGCTTCACCATAAGTACCCTTTGTATAAAAATCACCTTGACATACATAAAATTCTCTATCCACTTTTGGCAAGCCCCCTTTAGGCTCAACCAATATCAAACCATACATACCGTTTCCAATATGCATACCTACAGGAGCTGTAGCACAATGGTATATAAACAAACCTGTATTCATGGCTGTAAATGAAAATTGAGTTTCATGACCTGGAGCAGTAAAAGTTGCTGCAGCACCACCCCCTTGACCTGAAACAGCATGTAAATCAATATTGTGTGGCAATTTGTTATTTGGATTATTTTTCAAATGAAACTCTACAAAATCGCCCTGACGAATACGAATAAATCGGCCAGGTACACTTCCGCCAAAAGTCCAGAAATTATATCTTACACCATCCATCATTTCCATTTCCTTTTCAATTACTTCAAGATTTACAATAACCTTTGTGGCATAATTTCTTGTAATAGGCGGTGGTACATTTGGTGCTTCAGTTAAAACGGCTACTTCTTCCCCTTTAATTTCTTCAAGTCCATTAGAAGATGCACTCGTATTAGAATTGTTTTTACAACTGACGGTAAAGAGTCCAACAAGGACGATTAGGGCTAAAAATTTTAATTGTTTTGTGTACATGACGTGTTAGTTTTATGGTTATTAAATGTTGGTTTATTTTTTTAGTTCATTGTATAATAAGGTTGGAGAAACTTTCAGCATTAGGTAGGCCCAAGTATTTAAATCATTGGCGTTACCACCTTTGATGTACTCCATATTTTTTGTAGCAAAAAGTAATGAATAGCCAAATTGCAATTGAATAATGGTAGAAGGTTTATAGTCAATTAATACATCAGCTTCTGTACCTAATGTTTTTTTAATTTTATTAACTCCTAAATTATTTTCATTGGCTAATGAAAAATGGTGAATGTCTACCGTTAGATTTACAGTCTTAGAAGGAGTGTATCCAATACGTGCATACAAATCCATCAATCCACGTTGTTTGGTGTCAGAAGGGATGTTCAAAAAGTAATCCATGTAACCATAAAACTTATGGTTAGTTGCGTATAATGTGGAGAAGCTATTGCTTGCAGTTGCACTGGTATTGTCTTTATTTCCAGATAAATAATCTACACCCAAGCCAATAGAATTTCTTTTCAATTTCTTTTCACTATAAGCATTGACCATAAATGCATTTTGAGTTAAATTGTTTTCTGTTTTTCCTCCTTGAAAATAAGCACCCAATACGCCTTTCCAACCTTTGAAATTATAATTGTATAAAGGACCAAATGTGTATGTTGCTTTCATTTTAGTATTCGTTGTAATGGTCGAATTCATGCCATTTACAATAGCAATTCCTGAAATGGAATGACCTTTAGCAAATTCCTTTTTCACCCAAGAAAAACCAAGCGCTTTATAATTTTTCAAGGCATAAGTAGTTCCAAAAACAGGCTCACCTACTTGGTTGAATGCTCCTCCTAAATGCCATTTGAATTTATCTCTATCATCGGTGTATTTTAATAATAAGGCATCATGAGAGATAGTTAAATTTGCCCAATCTAAATTTCCCAATAATCGGTGGTCATCATAAACCAATTCTTGACGCCCCATTTTTAAAACAAAGCGTTGATTCAAATATACTTGCATCCATAATTCATTGACTTGCAAACCAGCTAAGTCTTTCTTTTGCTCTTCATCACCCCATGTTCTTGCATCTTGAATGGAAGAAAAAAATTGAATATTATCATTCTTATAATCGAAAATTAGCCTTGCACGTTGCCCAGTAAAAAAAGCAGGTTGAGAAGAATCTGTAACAAGCGTTCTATAGCCGTTTCTCAGTTCGGTTCTAGCTCTATACTGTGCTGACATTTTGAAATAGTTTTCTTGAGAAAAACTTTTGATAACGAATATGCTTAATAGCATTAATACGATGATGATTTTTAAATTACTGTTGTTCATATTTTAAGATTTTAATACCTGTTTATCTTTTATTTATTGAAAAAAATTTAATCCGTAAATAGTACTGCTTCTTTTGCAACTAATAAATTGTTGAAATCCCGAATTGTGTTCTTCTCCAACATATTTTTTATGCCTAGTTTTATTTTTTGATATTCTAGATGCATTGGGCAAGGATTACTACTACTGCAATGCTCCAATCCTAATACACAATTATTTAATATCCCATCCCCGTCTATTAAAAGCACAATATCAAGCACTGGTTTATTTATTTGAGCTTCACTCATACAGAATCCTCCATTTGGACCTTTCATTGAACTAATTACCTTTTTTCGACTTAATTCTTGTAAAATTTTTGCAACAAAATGTTCAGGCGCATTTATGCCTTTTGCAATTTCCTTTACTCTTACGCATTGAACACCTTCTCGCTTTTGCGCGATGAAGATGCTTGCTTTAATGGCGTATTCGCAGGACTTTGAGAACATTTTTATGATTTCTTGACGCAAAGATAAAATGTGAAAGTCAATAATAAAAGATATTTTACTCTTTTATTATTAAAACTGATTAAAATCATAAAATGAAAAGGTCATTACCCTATTTCATCACTTACCTAAAATGCCTAATTGTGAATGCAGATTAGAAAAATAGTGAAATAAAAGAATTTGCGAGAAACAGAACAAGATCAAAGTAAAAAAATCAGAACTTCGTTCGATCATTCGTACTCACTCTCACTCTGTTTTTTTATAGAAGAAATGTTATGATAAGAGTGAGAAACAGAGCGAATGCGAAGTAAAAAATCAGGACTTTATTCGCTCTTTCGCACGCACTCTCACTCTGTTTTTTGTTACTTCAAAAGCGAGAAACAGAGTGAGAGCGAAGTAAAAAAATCAAAGCTTCGTTCGCTCATTCGCAC
>CANJRV010000054.1 GCA_947476825.1 Bacteroidota bacterium
ACACACAGAGACTTTGAGTTTAATTATCAACAACAGCACATCATCTCAAACATCAGCAACAGCTTGTGATTCTTATACATGGGCATGTAATGGTATGACTTATACTACATCTGGTGTGTATACTTGTAGCTCAGTGAATACAACTACAGGTTGTGCAAATGTTGTTACTTTAGATTTGAGCATTAATAATAGCACATCAAATCAGTCCTCCGCAACAGCATGTAATTCTTATACATGGTCTTGCAATGGCATGACTTATTCTATGTCTGGTGTTTATACTTGTACCTCAATGAATGCTGCAGGTTGTTTACATACAGAAACATTGAATTTGACTATTAATAATAATACAACGTCAAGTACAACAGCTACTGCATGTAATACATATACCTGGTCTTGCAATGGCATGACTTACACAGCTTCAGGTACTTATACTTGTACTTCAATGAACAGTGCAGGTTGTCTACATACAGAGACTTTGAGTTTGATTATTAACAACAGCACTACTTCAACAACTTCAATTAGTGCATGTAATACTTATACATGGCCTGTAAGTGGTTTGACATATACTGTTGCTGGTACTTATACGCAAACTTCATTAAATACAGCTGGTTGTGTACATACATCTACTTTAGTATTGACGCTAACAGGTTCTTCTAATACAAGCACATCTGTTACAGCTTGTAATACGTATACTTGGTCAGTAAGTGGTCTTACTTATACTGCTTCTGGTACGTATACTAAAACAAGTTTGGTAAATGGTTGTACTAATACTGCTGTGTTGATATTAACCATAGGTCAGAATACAACTTCAAGCTTAACTGCATCTGCATGTAATTCTTATACATGGTCATGTAATGGAAATGTTTACACAGCTTCAGGAATGTATACTTGTACATCGTTAAATACTGCTGGTTGTGTGAATACCACAACATTAAATTTAACGATTAAATTAAGTACATCTTCAACCACAAATATTACAGCATGTAATTCTTATACATGGTCTACAAGTGGTCTTGCTTATACAGCATCTGGAACTTATACGAAAACATCGTTGAATGCTGCTGGTTGTGTACATACAGCTACTTTGAATCTAACCATTAATAACACAACTTCATCAAGTCAAACAGTTACATCTTGTAACTCTTATTCTTGGTCTGTTACAGGTTTGAGTTATACAGCTTCAGGTACGTATACGAAGACATCTCTTAATGCGGCTGGATGTGTTCATACATCTATTTTGTTGTTGACAATAGGTCAAAATACTGCGGCAACAACAGTTGCTTCTGCTTGTAATTCGTATACATGGTCATGCAATGGAAATACTTATACATCTTCTGGTTCGTATACTTGTACATCTATAAATAGTCAAGGATGTTTCCATACACAGACATTAACTTTAACGATTAAACTAAACACTGCATCAACTACAAACATTACAGCATGTAATACTTATACTTGGTCCGCAAGTGGATTAGCTTATACTACTTCAGGAACATATATTAAAACATCAATGAATACTGCTGGTTGCGTAAATACAGCTACATTGAATTTGACAATTAATAATAGTTCAACTTCTAGCCAAACAGTTACAGCATGTAATAGTTATACTTGGTCTGTAAGTGGTTTGAGTTATACAACTTCAGGTATAAAAACTAAAACATCAGTCAATGCTTCAGGTTGTGTACATACATCCACTTTAGTATTGACCATTAATCATACGACTGCAGCTACTACAGTAGCTTCTGCTTGTAATAGTTATACATGGTCATGTAATGGTAATACATATACAGCTTCTGGTTCGTATACTTGTACATCTATCAATAGTCAAGGATGTTTGCATACACAGACATTAACTTTAACTATTAAGCAAAATACATCTTCGAGTGTAAGTGCTACGGCATGTAATTCCTATACATGGTCAACTAGTGGTCTTGCGTATACAGCTTCAGGAACGTATACGAAAACATCCCTGAATACTGCTGGTTGTGTACATACAACTACTTTGAATTTGACTATCAACAATAGTACATCTTCAACGCAAGCAGTGACAGCATGTAATACTTATACTTGGTCTGCTAGTGGTTTGACTTATACTGTATCTGGAACGTATACTAAGACTTCTTTAAATTCTGCTGGATGTTTGAACACAGCCACATTAAATTTAACGATCAATAATACTACAACCAATACTTCTTCAGCAACTGCATGTGACACATATACTTGGGGTGTGAATGGTAATACCTACACTACTTCTGGTACATACACAGCAACTAGTTTGAATGCAGCAGGTTGTGTACAAAGTGAAACACTAAATTTGGTTATTCAATCAACTGCAGTGACTACAATTAATATCTCAAGTTGTGGTTCTTATACTTGGTCATGCGATGGTAATACCTATACTGCTTCTGGAACATATACTTGTACAAGTATGACAACTTCTGGTTGTTTACAAACTACAATTATGGTGTTAACCATTAATAGTGCACCTGTAATTACTGGATTGAATATTACTGGAATAACTGGTACTTCTGCAACAGCAAACTGGAATCCAGTATCTGGAACTGGCTGGTATAGCCTTCGTTATAGAGTGGCTGGTTCATCAAGTGCATATACTTTTATCACAATAGTTTCGCCTGCTTCCTCTAAATTGATATCTGGTTTAACACCAGGTGTAACGTACGAAGTTGGAATTCAAACTTTCTGCGGTGGCGCAGCAGGAGCATGGAGTCCATCAGTTAACTTCACAACAAATAATGGTTGTTCAACTCCTGTTGGTCTAGTAGTAAGTTTGATTACCCCTCAAACAGCTACTTTCTCTTGGACAGCTGTGGTTGGTGCTACTTCATATCAAATTAGATATAGAGTTATTGGATCTCCAACATGGATCACAACAACATCAACAGTTGCTAATAAAGCAGTATCTGGTTTAATTAGTAGTTCAAACTATGAAGTTCAGGTAGCAGTTGTTTGCGGATCTATTTCTAGTGCATTCGGTTCTTCCGTTAACTTTACAACGCTTGCTCCTTGTGGTACACCATCAGGTTTATCTGTAACAAATATAACAAACACAACATCTAAATTAAATTGGTTGGCATCTACAAGTGCAACTTATTATAGTGTTCGTTATAGAGCTGTCGGTTCATTAACATGGATTACCGGTACTTCAACGCCTACTAATAAATCTATTACAGGTTTAACACCTGGAACTCAATATGAATTCCAAGTAGCAGGTAGTTGCGGTACCTTAGGTTCATATAGTGCTTCCTTCTTGTGGACAACTTCAACAACTGTACCTCCAACTGCTGGAAATAAAGTAGTAGATACAGAGGAGTCCATAGTTAGTGATGTAAATATTTATCCTAATCCTACTTCAGATGTATTAAATATTGATTTAACGGCTAATCAAGCACAAACAACTACTGTTAAAGTGTTGGATATGAGTGGTCGTTTAATCAAACAAGTACAATTGAAAACAGAAAAAGGAATGAATCCAATGTCCATTAGTTTAGGCGAATTGGCAAGTGGTATTTACGCTTTACAAATTTTCGAAGATGCGAAATTGTCGCATGTGAGTAAAATTGAAAAGAAGTAATATTTCAGTACTGAATAAAATAATAAACGTCTCTAGGAATAGGGACGTTTTTTATTTACAATATGTATTCTAGAATGAGCAAAGAATACGATTTGTATGCCATCGCAATTATATTATCTTTGCCCCAAATAGATTAGCGGAAGCATGTGTGGTATAGCAGGAATTATCTCAAACGATCCTAATAGAGTTGCAATGTCATTTTTAAAAAAAATGACAGATATTATTGCCCATAGAGGCCCTGATGGCGAAGGGCATTGGATATCTTCTAACGGCAAGCTTGGCATAGGTCATAGAAGATTATCCATTATTGATTTGAGTCATGAAGCGGATCAACCTATGCATTATTTGGATAGATATTCAATTGTATTTAATGGTGAAATTTATAATTATATAGAACTTAGAGAGACATTATTAAAACAAGGGTATGTATTTAAAACGCAAAGTGATACAGAAGTATTAATGGCTCTTTATGATAGAGACAAGGAACATTGTTTGCAATTTTTAGATGGGATGTTTTCATTCGTCATTTTTGATGAGAAAGAAAATACTGCCTTTTGTGCAAGAGATCGCTTTGGTGAAAAACCATTTTTTTATTCCTATAAAAAGGGAGAATACTTTTTGTTTGGTAGTGAGATGAAGTGCTTATGGGAGGGAGGCATTCCGAAGGTTGTCAATAATAGAATGTTGTTTAATTATTTGTCGTTTGGTTATATTGAAAATCCACAAGATTTATCTGAAACATTTTATCATGATTGTACTCGATTAGAGCATAGTCATTATATAAAAATCAACCTAAGCAATTTAAGCCTTAGCATTCATAGATATTATGATATCGATTGGAAAAATATCAATCAAGGCATACAGTTGGAAGAAGCTAAGGGAAAATTTAAAGAATTGTTTTACACCTCTGTAAAAAGAAGACTAAGAAGCGACGTAACTGTTGGAAGTAGTTTGAGTGGAGGTTTAGATAGTAGTTTGGTTGTATGTGTGATTGATGAATTAAAAAAAGGAACAGCCCAAAAGCAAAATACGTTTAGTGCTGTTTTCCCTGGTTTTGCCAAAGATGAGCGAAAATTTATGGACTATGTGATTGCAAAAACAAATGTAGAACCACATTTTGTTACACCGGACGATGGAGGATTAATTAAAGATATTGAAAAGCTAAGCTGGCATCAGGAAGAACCTTATGGAAGTGCTAGCATTTATGTGCAATATAAGGTGATGCAAATGGCTAAAGAAAACAATGTGACAGTTTTGCTGGATGGTCAAGGTGCAGATGAAATTTTGGCGGGTTATCATGCTTACTATCTCCCATATTTTAATGAATTAAAAAAACAGAGTAAAGGAACTTATAATCAACAATTTGCTAAATATAAAGAACTACACAGTAACAACATCATTAATGGCCTTACTGGTAAGACATTAGGAGATAGAGTAAGAGACATTTCGCCATCTTTGGTGAAGCCAATTAAGAAATTGAAAAATGATTTGGAGCAATTAAAAAAACCTTTATTCAATAGAGATTTTTATCATGCTTATAAAAATGAAATTTTTGAAACGCCGGGTAGTAATTTTTCGACCCTGAATGAATCCTTATATTCAAGTACGATGAAGAATGGTTTGCAACAACTTCTTCGTTATGCAGACCGAAATAGCATGGCACATAGTAGAGAAGTAAGACTTCCATTTTTGAATCATGAACTTGTTGAATTTTTATTTACCCTGCCAGCAACTATGAAAATAAATGATGGTTGGACTAAGTGGATCATGCGTGAAACGTTTACTATTTTACCTCCTGAAATTGGTTGGAGAAAGGATAAAATTGGCTATGAGCCTCCACAAAAAAATTGGATGGAGAGTGAAGAAGTGAAACGTAAACTTATAGAAAGCAAAATCAAACTTATCGAAAGTAAAATTATAAATGCACAGAACTATGGCATTTCAACGAATGAAGCGGATATTAATCCTTTTTCATGGAATTTATTAATGACTGCCAATTTAGTTTGAGATTTTAATGGAAAGCAAGAGATACATTTATATACTGATTGACATTTTTCTTAAAAAAAATGAACTGCAAAATGAAATTTTAGAACAAAATGGATTTAGACCTATTTGGTTACAATGCAATTCTACAATAGCAAAAGCTGAGGGTAGTCGAAAAATTATTTTGTCGAATTCAATTCTTAAAAGAACATTTTATTTATTCAAGGAGATTTATATTAATAGGAAAAAAATTCATCATGTTGAAATATATCCTGGTGGAAGATTTGCAATTATTTTTTCGATTTTATGTAAAATATTAAATGTAAAAATTATATGCGTTGAAAGAGGGGATTTACTTTATTATCATAAAAATGGGTATTCATTTCCAACAAGGGTTTCGATGTATTTTACGTATAAAATAGCTAATGTGGTTTGGTACAGAGAATTATACATGAAGGAAAAGCTAAAAGCAATTGGCGTAAAGAATTTGACTTTTTTTCATAATGTAACGGCATATCCAGATTTTACCAAATCTACAAAAGGCACTATAGATTTTATTTGGGTGAATAGGCTTATCAATGAACGATTTAGCGATTGGTTTGTTGATGCATTAAAAAATGATTTATTTATTGATTCTAAAAATGCGTTACTCGGCTTACAAGAAGAAAATTACAGTTTTCAAGCTAACTATTTGAAAGAAAATAAACCTAAAAATTTAGAAATTTTCGGCTATATAAATCCGCAGTATTACTACCAAAATGCTTCTTTTTTTGTTTTGCCAGCTAAAATAGTTTATGCCAATAATGCTCTCTTAGAAGCAATGTCTTATGGCGTAGTGCCTATTGTATCGAATGCAGAAGGTACAGAATTGATTGTTAAAAATGGCGTGAATGGTTTTGTTTTTGAAACGTATGAAGAATTTTTGCAGTGCATGATCAAAGCGCATAATCTTTCTGAAAAAGAATACCTCAGTCTCTCGAATAATGCTAAAGAAACAATCAAAAATGACTTTTCGGTTGAATATTATACATTTGAGTTATTGGAATTATATAAATCAATTTGATAGTGAGGGATATACATTTTCAAAAGGCATAGCATTTTTTTTCCATTTATTTGAACTACTTTTTTCTGTATAAATAACAAATAGGGTAGTATATTATTATCTTCGCACACTATGTGTGGTATTTCAGGCTTTATAGATTTTACAAAAAAATCGGACCTAACTATATTAAAGAAAATGAATGATACCATGTATCATCGAGGACCAGATGGTGAAGGTTTAAGGATATATAATACACCAAATGCAATCATTGGATTTGGACACAGGCGTTTGAGTATAATAGATTTGTCATCAGGAGGAAGCCAACCTATGGAATATGAACATTTGCATATAGTATTCAATGGAGAGATTTATAATTATATTGAAATAAGAAATGAGCTTTTGAAGTTAGGGTATGATTTTAAAAGTAATAGTGATACAGAAGTGATTCTAAAAAGTGTTGATGCATGGGGTATTGAAAAGGCAGCGAATAAGATGAATGGAATGTGGGCATTTGCCATTTATAATTCAGTAGAAAATAAAATGTTTTTATGTAGAGATAGAATTGGGGAAAAGCCACTTCATTATACAATAAAAAACAATATATTTTTATTCGCATCAGAAATAAAGGCATTTTCAGTTTCTTTTCTTGGTGAAATAAACCATAAATCTAACATTCAGTTTTTATCTTTAGGATATGTGCCATCTCCAGACACCTATTATTCAAATATTTCAAAATTACCACCCGCGAGTTATTTAGAAATAGATTGTTCAACATTACATTTTTCGATAAAAAATTATTGGAACCCAATTTGTGCAAAAAATAATTTAATAACATATGAAGAAGCAAAATATACAACAGAAGAATTATTAAAATCGTCTGTAAACTATAGACTAATAGCTGATGTTGAAGTCGGTAGTTTTTTAAGTGGTGGAATTGATAGTAGTTTAATCACAGCTATTGCTCAAAAGAATACTCATAAAAAAATAAAAACATTTTCTATTGGATTTGATGTTGATAAATACGATGAAAGTAAATATGCTAAAAAAGTTGCAGATTATTTAAAAACTGAACATCAAGAATACATATTTACTTCAAAAGATTTTTTGGATGAATTGACAAATTATTTGGAAAATCAAGATGAACCTTTTGGAGATTCTGCTATTTTGCCTACAATGATATTGAGCAAAATGACGAAGGAAAAAGTTACAGTAGCATTAAGTGGAGATGGCGGTGATGAATTGTTTGCAGGGTACACTCGATATTTTTTTACTAAAAAATACTATGAAATTTTCCATGAATTACCCAATCCTATTAATAAAATTATTTCGAAACTATTATCTTTAGTAAATAAAGAAATTTCAAATAAATTACACTACCCCATTACTCATCCTCTCTTAGAAAATTTTTATTCAGTTTTGTACACTTCTATAAAGCCATGGGAATTGGATTCAATTTTTCAATCAGAATATTTGGTTCAAAATTTAAAAAATAATTCCTTATTTACTTTATTAAATATGGAAGCAAAAATTGACAAAAATGATATCATTGGCAGTTTGATGAAAATAGACAAAATGCAAAACTTACCAGAAATGATGTTACATAAAGTTGATAGAGCTACTATGCGCTATTCGTTAGAAGCAAGGGCTCCTTTATTAGATTACAGATTAGTAGAATATTTACAACAAATCCCTACAAAGATTTTAACAAAAGGTAACATTCCCAAATCAATTTTAAAAGATATTTTATATAATTATGTGCCAAAAGAATATTTTGACCGACCTAAAAGTGGATTTTCGATTCCTTTAAAAGAATGGTTTAAAAATGAATTAAAAGAAAAGGTGGTGTATAAAATTAATTCTTTAGATTCGTCAATATATAATAAGAAATCAATAGCTAAAATGTATAAAATGCATTTAGATGGAAAAGCAAATTATCAAGCATTTTTATTTAATTTAATTCAGATAAAATAAAAAGGACAACATGAAAGTAAAAATAGTATTTTCTTGTCTTCTTTTTCTGATGGTAAATAGTATTTGTTTTTCTACAACTAAAATCAATTACAAAATATTTTTAGAAAGGTGTAGCAATGCCACTGAGTCCTTTATTACAGTTGGTAAAAAAATAAATGAATTAAAAAATGATGTAAGGTTATTTATACCTAAAGGTATTTGTATAGTTGAAAAACAAAATTTTATCAAAGATTGGCGAAAGTGTTCACTACACCATATTTTAGATATTTCGAATGAGTTTTCCAAGGTTAATATAACGATTTGCCAGGAGTCGAAATTTGAATATAATACAAAGCAAGCGATTTCTTGGATAAATGGAAATGAATTGTCTAAAACCAATTGGAGTCTATCATCTACAAGTAATATTGGATTTTCATGCCCTTCAAGCTCAAAAATGGATTTTGAGCCAAACTTTAAGAATGAAAATTTTGTGAATGTAAAATGTATGAATGACATTTTTGATTGTTATAATATGCTAAGAAGTAAAAAAAAATGTCTTCTACCATGTGATGAAGGAAAAAATATAGATGAAAAATGTAAAATGTTAGGTCGCAATTTTGATTTGTATAACAATAGTATTTTGGAAAAGGCAGATGCAGGAGTAACAAGAAGTTTTACATTACAAAATATTACTTTTTATGATAGAAGAATTGAAAAAAGTAGAAAACTTATTTATTTAATTTTTGAAAGAACAAATAATTTAGGTAATAATAGAAAAATAACTACTAGTAAAGACAAATTAGTCTATTATATTAGTAATGTAACTTATGAAGAGTTTGCAGAGAAAATTCAAAAAAAAATTAAAGATGGTCAATTATTTAATTAGATTAGATGACGCTTGTCCTCAAATGCATCTTGAAAAATGGGAAAGAGTAGAATGCATTTTGAATAAATATTCAATTAAGCCAATTGTTGCAGTAATTCCTGATAATAAAGATGAAACTTTATTTTTTAATTATAATGAAAATTTTTGGACTTCAACAATTAATAGGTGGCAAAAAAATAATTGGAATTTAGCATTGCATGGGTATCAACATTTATATCATCCAACTAGTAAAAAATCTATAGTGCAATTTAAAAACAAATCAGAATTTACTGGTGATGATTATCAAACCCAAAAAGATAAAATTTTAAAAGGGATTGAAATTTTAAATGAATATTCTATTAATCCGAAAATATTTATTGCACCTGGACATGCTTTTGATGAAATAACAATTGAAGTTTTAAAAAATGAAACCTCTATTAAAGTTGTTTCAGATGGTTTTAGTTTTAGACCCTATAAAATAAATGGCATGTGTTGGGTACCTCAACAATTATGGAATTTTAGGAAAATGCCTTTTGGGACATGGACGTTTTGTTTGCATCCTAATACCATGCTAGAGCAAGATTTTCTTAAAATGGACAAATGGTTGCAAAATAATAATTCTAAAGTAATAAGTTTTGAACAATGTCTTTCAACTAATTTGCAAAACAAGAATTTAAATGACATATTGTTTGAAAAAATGCTATTAATAATAAGAAAAACGAAATGATAAACTATATACACTATTTATTCCATAAACCAGAAAATGGATGGGATCCGGTTTCTAAAAATTATGCATTAGAATATTCAAACAATTGTTATAAATCTATTGATTACGATTTAATAAATGAAGTGACAACTTTTTTTTGTTGTATTCAAAATAAATCTTTGGTAGATTTAGGTGCAGGCCCAGGGCAATATTCTATAGAATTTACTAAGCTAGGCGCAAATGTAACTTGGCATGATGTATCTAAAAATTATATGGAAATCGCTATTAACAAAGCTAATGATGCGAATGTAGTTATCGATAAATTTATACTACAATATATGGATGAAGTAAATTACAAATGTGATTTTATTTTTTCTAGAGTATGTTTTTATTATTGTATAAATGATAAACAATTTTTAAAAAATATATTGAACTGCCTTAATAAAAATGGCAAAGCTTTTATTACGTTACACAATGAAGATTTTTATAAATTCAAAAAATTAGAAACTTTTAAATGGAATCAAGTTAAGACCAGTATTTTGACATTTTTAAACAATTCAATAGGTCTAAAGATTGGACACCCTCACATGTCTAAAAAGAGAATCGAAAAATTGTTTAATTCATTTGAATTAAATTATGTAAACATATATCATGATAGTTTGGGAACAACCACAATTAAACTTGTGAAATAGAATGTGCTTCAAGAAGAAAATATTATTTGTGATTCCGTCTGACACTATGGGAGGCGCAGAACAATTGCAAGTTTCTTTAGCAGAAGAGTTTTATAAATGTGATTATAAAATAGAAATTTTATTTTTATTAAAAAAACAAATCGATATAAATATTAATGCTGAAATAAAATACCTTAATGCGAAAAATATTATTTTAGGGTTACTAAAATTAACAATGTATGATTTTTCAAACGAATATCATATGGTACTTTCTTCTCAAACTCTAATAAACTCAATTTTAGGAATCCTTAAAAATCTAAATAAAGTAAAATGTACCTATTTAATAGTCAGAGAATCAACAGATGTTTTTAATAGATTTAAAGGACTAAAATTATGGTGTTACACTTTAGCTTACAAAACAGGATACGGGTATGCAAATTTAATAATTTGTCAAACCAATAAAATGAAAGAAAATTTAGTCGCAAATATTAAATCTTTTTCAAACCTAAATATTCAAGTTATAAGTAATCCAATAAATTTGGAAAAAATTAAAATTAAAGAAGCTGAACCATTTATAGATGATATTCTAGTCAATAAAAAATTTATTGTATCTGCTGGAAGGCTTATTGATGTAAAGGGTTTTGATATATTAATAAAAGCATTTGCGAAATTTTCTAAAAAGTATAGTGATTATTATTTAATTATTCTTGGTGATGGTCCACTACTTGAAGAACTAAAAAAAGAAGCTATAAAAAATAAAATTGAAGACAAAGTATTATTCAAAGGATTCGTAAATAACCCGTACCCATATTTTAAACAGGCAAAAATATGTGTAGTGAGTTCAAGAAAAGAAGGTTTTCCAAATGTATTACTTCAAATGATGTCACAAAATGGAGCTGTTATTAGTACTGTATGTGCTGGTGATATTATTAATATCCCTCAAATATTAGTATGCAATCCGAATGAAATTGATGGACTTTTTGAAAAAATGATAGAAATTACAAACCAAAATGAAGAAACATTAAAAAATAATTTGTTTGCACATTTTTCATTTTTAAAAAATAGAACCTTTTCTAACTATATTTCTAGTATTTTTGAAGCACTAAAATAAATGTCAATTTTAACTGTTGGTCTTATTGATTTAAGTGATATTTTTATTACTCCAGTAATAATACTGGGTCTTTTTCTGTTGTTTAGCATTATCAATAAAAATGAAACTAGTGTAAACAAAAAAATATTTAAGCTAGCACTCTTATATCGTATTGTTTTAGGAATCATACATGCTTTACTAGCAAATACCATAATCCCTCTTGATCCTTATTATGATGTAGGAGGTAAAATTAGAAAAGCATTTTATACAAATCCATTTGATTTTTGGAATATATTATGGACGAATGCTGGACAAATAAATCCTACAATACTCAAATATAATATTCAAAAAGGAGATACTTTTTTTCAACCCAATAATTTTTTAACAAGCAAATTCGGTGGAGTATTTGAAGTGCTCACAATGGGAAGCTATGTAAGCGCAGTAATATTATTTGGCGTGTTTTCATTACTAGGCATGTGGGCTTTATACAAAACATTTATTAAAATGTACCCTGATTTATACAAACCTTTAGCTGTTGCATGTTTGTTTCTCCCATCGGTTAGCTTTTTTGGATCTTGTTATCTTAAAGACCCAATAACATTGGGGGCAACAGGGTTTCTAACTTTTTGTATGTATCAAATTTTTATTGAACGTAAAAATAAGATTCGAAACCTCATTTTTTTAGTTGTGTTATCTTATTTGTTATTTACAATAAAACCATATATTCTTGTTTCAATTTTCCCGGCATACTTTTTTTGGATATCTTATCATTATAAAAACAAGATTCAAAATACCCTTTTAAGAATATTATTTACCCCAATCTTAGTAATCTTATTGCTGTCATTATTTTATTTTTCATACAGCTATTTAGGAAAAGAGTCTCAACGATTTACTACAGAAAAACTTTTAATAGAGGCTGTTACAACTCAAGATTATTTAAAAAGAGGAAGTGAAGGAAAAGCTTCTGGATATGATATTGGTACTATCGAGCCAAATATCAATAGTTTTTTGGGAAAAATACCAAAATCTATTCAGTTTTCCCTGTTCAGACCCTTTTTGTGGGAAGCTGAAAAAATTATTCAGTTAATAGCTTCTTTGGATAGTCTTGCAATTTTCATTTTTACTCTTTATGTCATTCTTAAAAAAAGATTACTTATTTTCAAAGCAATTTTAAAATCGCCAACAATTCAATTCTGTTTGTTCTTCTCATTAATTTTTGCAAGTATTATGGGGTTTGTTTCTGCAAATTATGGAACTTTAATTCGATATAAAATTCCGTGTATTCCATTTTATATAATTGCGTTAATCTTAATATTAGATTATTCTTCTGACAGGAAAAAACAGGTTTTTAATAATTAACATATATGCCTTCATTATTTTTAGTGGTTAACGTAGACTGGTTTTTATTAACTCACAGGTTGCCAATCGCACTTGAAGCAAAAAAAAAGGGTTATGATGTTACAATTGTTGCAATTGATAGTGGCTATTCCGATCAAATAACTAAACATGGATTTAAATTTATTCCAATTCCAATGTCGCGTTCTGGTCTAAATATTTTTGTTGAGCTTAAAACAATTTTATTTTTCATTCAACTATATAAAAAACATAAACCAGATATCATACATCAGGTTGCTATGAAACCAGTGATTTATGGTTCTATAGCTTCAAAATTTGTTAAAGTTGGAAAAGTAGTAAATGCACTTCCAGGGCTTGGTTTTGCTTTATCAGATTCAAGTAATTTTTTATTAAGAAAAACTATGAAACAATTATTCAAATTTGCTTTTAGTAATGGAAATATGCGATTTATATTCCAGAATCATGATGACTATAATGAAGTGGTAGGTTTAAATATTGTAGATAAAAAAAATGTATTCATTATTAAAGGATCAGGTGTGGATTTGCATGAATTTGCATTTACAAGAGAGCCTGTTCAAGAAAAAGTTATGTTTTTTTTGCCAGCTAGAATTTTGGCAGATAAAGGTATTATTGAATTTATTGAGGCTTCAAAAATAGTGGAAGAAAAATTTCCAAATCAATCTTCATTTATCATTGCAGGCAGAATAGACTTAGAAAATAAGGCTGGAATATCGGAATCGTATTTTAAGGAATTATTGCAAAATTCACCTGTTATTTGGGTAGGGGAACAAAGCAATATTTATGAATGGTTATGCAATTCAAATGTAGTGGTGTTACCTTCCTATAGAGAAGGAATACCGAAATCATTAATTGAAGCTTGTGCAGTTGGTCGAGCCATCATTACAACAAATGTACCTGGTTGTAAAGAAGTTGTCACTAATAATTATAATGGACTTATTGTAGAAAAAAAACAAATTAAAGAACTTGCAGCTGCCATGGAATTTTTATTAATTCATGAAAAAATAAGAAACGAGATGGGGGAGCATGGAAGGAAAATTGCGGAAGCAGAATTTTCTATTCAATCCGTACTAGATAAAACATTTGAAATCTATAACAATTAAAATGCGTGACAAATTTCATCAAATGTTTGTGTTAACGGTATCGTTTCATGGTTTGATTTTTTATACGTATCAATAAAATAACCAATGCCATCATGTTCACCATTTTTAATAGCCACAAATGCAATCAATGGCTTTAGGTGTAATGTCTTTTGGGTGAGCGATGAAAACATTTCAAAAGTATCGTTGACATCATTGGAATAGGTCAATTCTATGAACAAACTTTTTCCTCTATTGTCAATTGTAAAAATGGACATGTTTTCTTTTTTACTTTTATAAGATTCCAACAATGTTTGTGCATTTTTCGCGTCGACTTCTGAACTGCAATTTATTAAAAAATCTCTTGACATTCTTGGTAGCACTTCATCAAAAATTTCAATTCCCATTGTTTTCAATGACTCTTTATGGTCTTTTAATCTCCAATAAAATGTCAAATGTTCATGCGGTTTTTGGTGTAATCCAGTCAATATAAATAGTCTAGTGTTGAGTGTCAACAATTCCCCTAATACGTTATCATAATTTTTCAAAACTTCTAATAATGGGTCATAATTTTTAGGACAATACCATTCTGGATTATCAAATTTTCCAGTATATGCTTTTGAATTAAACATATAATGATGTTGGACATGGGCACCTGTATTTAAAAATAATGAGGCGAAATCGGGTTTAGCGTTCTTCCATTCTTTGATAAAAATATCGGCTAAAAAAGAATCTAAAAATATCGCTTTCGCACCTGGTTTTTTTATTTTTGAAACTAATGAAAAATAATGAAGGATCTTTGCGAAAGGAATATACTTTATTGCCCCTTTTAAGAACGCAAGAATAGAAGATTTATTTACTTTCTCCTGTGCATTGTCATTTACAGCTTGAGCTACTGCTTTTCCTAAATCTTGAAGTAACGGAGAACCTGAAATTTTTGTTTTTGTCCATGGGTCAGGAATAAAAAATAATGGTTTATTTAAATCATTTCGACCATTAAAAGGGGATATAGCCGCAACGCTTAATCCTTTCTCTTCTGCTACATTCCATAATTGTTTTAATTTTGGATGTTCAACAATATCTCCTAATCTAAAAATTTGATGCTCATCATAAGTCTTTCCAGTATGAATTGTAACCCACTGTATCCAAGGTTCAAGGAGTTCATATTTTTCTTCGGATGTTGTGTGTCTGTAGCCATAATCTTCAAATATTTTTTTAAAATTCTTCAAATAACCCATATTTATGTATGACTCTACATATTCAAAATTAATTTCATTTAAGCCTACTAATATTATTTTTTTGTCCATATCTATGCTATATTTTTTCCATCCCAAACGAAGAAGCGCAAATGTAAACATTTTGCTTTAGTTCATAAAATGATAAATGTCAGTATTACTAAAGTTTTTTGTTGTTCTTAAACAATTTCATGAATACCATTCGCTAATATACAGAAGATGATGAAGGAAGAAATTGTTTCGCATTGCATGGCTTATTCCATGTAAAGAATAAATGTGATAAATTTCACTTAGTTCGTGTTAGCAGAACTTTATATTATCAATTATTAAAGGCGAAAAATGTTCAATTTTAAGTCCTTTTTTTTTCTACTTTCGCCAAATGAATATTCTTCTTACTGGTGGTGCAGGTTTTATCGGTTCGAACCTCACAAAGGCATTGTTACTTGATGAACGAGTTATTAAAGTTCGCGTGTTAGACAATTTTTGTACAGGCTATCGTCAAAATTTAACGGACATAATGGATCATCCAAAGTTTGAATTAATGGAAGGTGATATTACTGATTTTGCAACTTGTGAAAAAGCCATGATAGGTATGGATGTAGTAAGTCATCAAGCTGCATTAGGTTCTGTACCTCGTAGTATTGTAGATCCAATTAATTCGAATAATACCAATATTACTGGCACTCTAAATATTTACACGGCTGCTAAAAATGCTAATATCAAACGCATAGTGTATGCGGCTTCTTCTTCTACTTATGGCGATAGCGAATCCTTACCTAAGGTAGAATCCATCATTGGTCGTCCTTTATCTCCATATGCAGTCACAAAATATGTGATGGAATTATATGCCGATGTGTTCGCTAAAACGTACGGAATGGAATTTATTGGCTTGCGTTACTTCAATGTATTTGGTCCTCATCAAAGTCCTAAGGGAGCATATGCTGCTGTGATTCCTTTGTTTATGGATGCAGTATTAAATAATGAAGCGCCTACTATCAATGGCGATGGTAGTTATAGCCGTGATTTTACTTGTATAGACAATGTAGTTCAAGCCAATATCAAGGCGTTGTTTACTGAGAATAGCGCTGCAGTGAATCAAGTGTATAATATTGCATTTGGAGAGAGTACTACTTTGGTGCAATTATTCAATACCATCAAAGAAATTGCGAACTCCAATCTTGAACCTATTTTTGGACCATTTCGCAAAGGGGATATTCCACATAGCTTGGCAAATATTGAGAAGGGAAAAAATCTGTTAGACTATCAGCCAAATATTTCTGTAAGCGAGGGATTGAAATTAGCTTTTGATTGGTATAAAAAACATCGGCATTTTTATCAATAAAATTTAGTTCAAGACCTAATCTTTACTTTAATCTTACCCATAAAAAAAATCCTCATCATCGTGAGGATTTTTTTATAGAGAAAGCATTTTTTTATTTAGCGAACACCATGCATCATTTTCTTTAATAGTGGTGTAAGTAAAAACAAAATAAGTGCTGCTATACCTGTCAATACCACAAACACCATAAAGAATTCATATAAATTATGGATTTCAAATCCAGCAAATACAGGGTTGGTAGCGCTTAATTGATTAGCATCTAATAATTTTAATTGCTCTGGTGTAGCAGTAACAGTTTTGTTTAAAATAGCTTGTAAGTCAATACCTAACTCTTGTGCCTTCTTAAATTTATCACCTGTAGCTGGTATCAATGAACCCAATGTTCCGGCAAGTGCATAACCTGCTGCATTGGATAAAAAGAATACACCAAACAATAGGGAGGCAAAACGCTTTGGTGATAATTTGCCTACTAATGATAATCCGATAGGAGATAAACACAATTCAGCAAATGTTTGAATTAAGTATAGTAGAATCAACCATTTGATAGCTAGCAATCCAGAATTGCCCAAGTCTTTCACATTGTTTGCGATGATAAAATAACTCAAGGCAATCAATGCTAATCCAATGGATTGTTTTACCGTAGAAATAGGTTCTCTTCCTTTAGATCTTAATTTGTCCCACAATAAACTGAATGGGAATGCAAATGAAAATACGAAAAGTCCATTAAATATTTGAACCATAGATGGTGGCATATTCCAACCAAAAAAGTTTCTATCCGTTTGGTTATCTGCTATGAAGGTAAGGGATGACCCAGCTTGTTCAAACGCAGCCCAGAAAAAGATGATGAAGAATCCAACAATATAGATTACTAAGATTCTTTGCAACTCCACTTTGGTTAAAGATTTATCTGATATAATCAAACCTGCTAAGGTGAGTCCTAATGAATAAATAATTGGATAAATAATGGTCTTTACAAAATTTTCGCCAACTAAACTATGATAGGCAAAATTGCCATGATGTATTAAACCATACAGTATGACTTTCAAATTATTTGTTCCTGTAATGAAATAATTGCAAGCAAAAAATAAAGTAAAAAATGCTGCACCAGCCACAACCAATGACATAGTAGAAAATACTGCCTTCTGCGCTTCGCCTTCTTCATAATGTGATGCATCATTATGTTTTGGTAATCCGCCCAAAGCCTTGCCATCTGGGCTTACTACATACTTATTTTTCAACACATAAAATACTGCAGTACCAATGAGCATGGCTATAGAAGCTGCTAAAAATCCCCACTTGAATGCATGAATATCGCGAATACCACCTGCGTCTTTTACATCACCAACTAATGGACATATTAATTGACCTAAAAAGGCGCCCAGATTAATACCCATGTAAAAAATAGTGAAGGCGGTATCTAATTTTGATTTCTCTTGTTTAGGATATAAACTACCCACCATACTCGAAATATTAGGTTTGAAAAAACCATTCCCAAAAATGATAATTGTGAGTGCAGTCCAAAGTAATGTATTTGCTAATCCTAAATTATTCCCAAAGACAGAGGCACTGGTAAACAATAGAAGTTGACCAACTGCCATCATTAATCCACCAAGCAAAATGCAATTTCTATTACCGAAAAAACGATCAGAGATAAAACCGCCCAACATTGGTGTCAAATAACAGAGTCCGAGAAATCCACCATAAATTAATGACGCGTCGCCTTCTTTCATGAGTAGCGAATTCACCATAAACAAAGTAAGTATGGCGCGCATGCCATAAAAATTAAAACGCTCCCACATTTCTGTTCCAAATAATACCCAAAGTCCTTTAGGGTGTCCTTTCTGTTCCTGTGTTATTTCCATTTTTCTATTATTTAATGGAACAAGATAGAAAAATTTTTGATTAATTTGCATTTGCGTAATTTTTTTTTTTGAAGCTGTGCAATGTTTCGTCAACGGATAAATTAAATTTTACTTTCACTTATGCATTTTTTATCTGCTGATTTTATTTTTGACGGACAACAATTTTTACCTAATCATACTGTTCTGAGCGTGCAAGAAGATGGTGTGATTGTGGATATACAAACGCAAACTACACATCAAGAAGTTCAACATTATCGAGGTTTGTTGATGCCCGGTTTTATCAATGCGCATTGTCATTTGGAACTTTCTCATTTAAAAAATTGTATTCCAGAACGAACAGGTTTGGTTGATTTTTTGTTGGGAATAAATCAATTCAGAAATAATTTTTCAGACGAACAAAAGCAAAGGGCCATTCAGGATGCGGAACAAATGATGCTTGTGAATGGGATAGTTGCAGTTGGTGATATTAGCAATGGCTTGGATAGTTTGGAACAAAAAAAGAAAGGGCGATTGGCTTATCATACGTTTGTGGAATGTGTTGGACTCAAAGAAGAAAATGCGATGGAACGAGTAGAAATGAGTAAACAAATTAGTGCCGCATTTGCATTGTCACATCCATCTTCTATTGTTTTACATGCTCCATATTCCGTGTCTTCTGCCATGATGGAATTGGTGAACGCAGGTAGTGAAAATAAAATTTCATCCATACACAATCAAGAATGCGATGCGGAAAATGAATTGTTTATTTCTGGGACTGGTGATTTTTTGAAATTGTTTTTGGCGATACTTAACGATACCTCTTTTTTTAAACATACGGGAAAAACTTCTATCACATCCTATCTTGAAAAATTAAGTTTAGCAGCACAAATTATTTTGGTGCATAATACAGTTACTACTTCCGCAGATATTGATTTTGCAAATGCATTGGATAAAAAACTTTTTTGGTGTGTTTGTCCAAATGCGAATGTATATATCGAAAATAAATTACCGAATATTCCATTGATGATGGAGAAAGGATGCAAGATAGTTATCGGTACAGACAGTCTAGCCTCTAATCATACCTTAGATATTTTAGCTGAAATAAAAACCATTCAAAAACATTTTCCTTCTATAGTAATACAGCAAATATTGTCATGGGCTACTATTCATGCTGCACAAGCATTGGGTATGGAAAATGAAATGGGTAGTTTTGCTATAGGCAAAAAACCGGGTATGATTCAAATAGAAAAATATACTACTGGACAGCCTTTCGCAGAGGATGCAACAGTGAAAAGAATTTATTAAACTTTGTTGATTACTTGCCGATTTGGCTAAACTACTTTTTGATTGCAAAAGGTTTTTTTGGTGGATGCATTGCGGCAACGATTGAATGGAAATCCTTTTTTGCTTGCTCTGAAGCAAAAAAGATTGGAATGAAAGCGTGTGTGCCGCCCAAATAATTCTCACCACAAATAGCAGAAACCTATCCCAAATATTTTGCAACAATTGGTACTCTTCTTCCTACACCAAATGCTTTGGATGAAACTCTGATAATTGGGCAAAATTGATTGCGTTTGTATTCACTGTTGTTGACGAGTTTCAGAATTCTATCTACCAATGCTTTGTCAAATCCTTGTGCAATGATTTCATTTGGTCCTTGTCGGCGTTCAATATATTGATATAAAATGGCATCAAGTATCGCATATTCAGGCAAGGAATCACTATCCTTTTGATTCGGTCGTAGTTCAGCAGAAGGTGCTTTCGTAATTATATTTTTTGGAATGATTTCTTCGTTTCGATTGATATAATTAGCTAATGCATACACTTGCATTTTGTACACATCACCCAACACTGCAATGCCGCCAGCCATGTCGCCATATAAGGTTCCATATCCAGTAGCACATTCACTTTTATTGGTTGTGTTCAATAATATCATACCAAATTTATTGGCTATCGCCATCAATACATTACCTCTCGATCGTGCTTGAATATTTTCTTCTGCAAGGGAAAATGGTAAGTCTTGAAAAATAGGTTGCAATTGTTGCATGAAGGTATTAAAAATAGGCTCGATGGCAATGGTATGTTTTGGATTATTTAGATGAAGAGAAAGTAGTTCCGCATCCGTTACAGAATGCGAAGATGAATATTGCGAAGGCATTAAAATTGCAGTTACATTTTCATTGCCTAAAGCTGCGCAGGCCAATGCTAAAGTAACAGCCGAATCGATACCGCCACTAGATCCTAGTATGGCTTTTGTAAATCCCATCTTTTGAAAATAATCTTTAATACCCATGACCAACGCTTGATATATTTGCTCAATATTTAATTCAGATTGGTAGGTAATTGGATTCAATTCTTGGTCTGGAATCAAGGCAGCATGTTTCAAAACTGATTCCGTAAATGTGCCATCTTCTTGCAAATGAACCGTGATTGTATCTTCCACAAAATAATTTGCTTCAACAATCAAATTCTGATTTTTATCAAATACCATAGAGCCACCATCAAACACAATCTCTGTTTGCGAGCCTACTGTATTGCAATAGATTAATGGAATTTTGTATTTTGCGATATTGGCTTTTATAATGGCCTTTCGATCTTCCACATGTGTGTAATCAAACGGCGATGCGCTGATGTTAATCATTACATCTGGATGGTATTGCATCAATTCATCCATTGGACAAATGCGATACAATGGATTATTGCCAACATTCCAAATGTCTTCACAAATCGTAAGTGCTATTTTTTTTCCTTTGAAAGGTACGACATGCCATGAGTTGCTTGGTTCAAAATATCGGTACTCGTCAAACACATCATACGTTGGCAAAAGTGTTTTATGTACAATATCTTGGATTTCATTTTCAAATAATAAATAAGCACTATTGAATAAATCTTTTCCTTTCACTTCAGGGTTGATAGAAGGGCAACCAATGATAACACCAATATCACTTGTATGGTTTTTTATTTCTTCTACCGCTTGATGGCAACGATGAATAAAATCGCTGAACTCTAAGAAATCTCTTGGCGGATAAGCGCAAACACATAACTCTGAAAACACTATTAAATCTACATTTTCTGACTTCGCTTTTTCAATAGCAGCAATAATTTTTTGGGTGTTCCATTCGAAATTACCGATATGATAATTCTGTTGCGCCAATACAATTTTCATTTGTCAAAAATAAGAGAATATGCATAAAAAAAGCCAACTACTTCACTAGGTAGTTGGCTTTATCCATTCAACAAAAAAGATTTAGAAAAAATAGCCAATTCGTAAGGCAATGGTATTGCTACGGATATTGCCATCACTGAATTTGTAATTTGATTTATTGGTTTTAGGAGAGGTAGCATCTACGAATCCGTTGCGGTACAAAATAGTAAATACAACTGTATTACTTCCATTTAAATCATACTCACCGCCAACGCCTAATGTCCATCCGAGATTGATAGGAACGCCATTTGCATAGCCACTTAATTTAACTTTTGTTTTCGACTCACTGGTTTTAGAGCTATCTCCTTTAATAATTGTATAGTCGCCTTTTTGGCTTAGTAAAAAAGCCAAATCAAATCCAGTTTGTGCAAATATTTTTACTTTGTCAAATTTAGTCGCTACCATTTTTAATCCAAAAGGAATGGTCAAATACTGTTGTTTGTATAGAATGTTTGCAGATCTAACATACTCCGATTTGATAGCTGTGTCGTCATGGTAAGTGTTTAAAGTACCACCTCTCCAATCTAATCCCAATCCAGAATACATGGTATATCTTTCATTGATATTATAGTCTGCTGTAATGCCAAAACTAAAGCCAACATTGCCTTTTACTTTTTCAACATTATAATTATCAATAGAAGAAGATGTTGGTTTCAACGAGTTGAATGTTGGGCCCATGAATAAACCAAATCGATACGTTTTAAAAATGTCTTCCGCTTTGCTTTGTGCAAATACATTGCTTGAAAATAGGCAGCTTGTTAGTAAACTCAATAGGATAAGTTTTTTCATTGTTTCTTTTTTAATATTAAAAATTAATGTGTCACATTTGCGTGAAATAGAATTGCTACATGACTTGCCAAAAATACTACCAAAATAAACTTGCGCTATTAATGGTTTGTTATTTGATGACCTTATTTTTTGCATCCTGTCATACTACACCATCAAAGGATGTGGATGTTTCAAATGTAAGTGTAAAATTACGATCCATTCGATATGATCAAGAATTGTTTGCTTGTGATACAAATCAGTTAGAGAGCAGCATTGACGCATTAGGCAGTAAATATCCAGATTTCTCCTCTATCTATTTTAATCAAATAACAGGATTCAATAAAAATAATCGCAAAATAGATTTCTTAGAAGCCGTTCATCATTTTCTTACCTATAAAGATTACAAAGGATTAGCCGATACAGTGAACCAAGTTTTTCCTGACGTAAAAAAAATCGACAAGCAATTGGAAGATTTATTTAAGCACGTCAAATATTATTATCCAACAGCGAAAGTAGGCGATGTATATTATTTTATATCCGGTCTTAATTATTGGTCTGCTATTACCGTAGATACTGCTGTTGGCGTAGGTTTAGATATGTATCTTGGAAAGGATTATCCTAATTATGCAGCAGTTCAAATTCCAGCCTATCAAGTGGCTACATGCGAGCAAAAATACATTCCTGTGAATGTGAGTAAAGCTTTGTACGAAGATAAATATCCATTCAACCCAGATGGCAAAACTTTATTGGATTTGATGATTATGAAAGGGAAGGAGATGTTGTATGTCGAATATATGTTGCCCAATGCACCAGATGAATTATTGATGGGATATACAGCAGCGCAATTAGCTTGGTGTCAAAAAAATGAAGGCTTTATTTGGAATTATTTTGCGCAACAAAAATTATTGTACAATACGCATTGGCAAGACATTATGCGATACGTGAATGAAGGTCCAAATTCAACGGGCATGCCAGCTGAATCGCCAGGTAATATTGGCACTTGGATAGGTTGGCAATTGGTTCGAAAATACAACCAAGAACATGCGGATCAAGCCTGGACTAAGATGATAGAACAAAATATGGATGGTCAAAGCTTTTTAAGAGCAGCTGGTTATAAGCCACATTAA
>CANJRV010000055.1 GCA_947476825.1 Bacteroidota bacterium
ATCCTACAACGAATAAAAAAAATTCCAGCCAGACAAAATAAAGTTGACACTCAAAATAAAGTTGAAAAAAAATCCGTCAGTAAGAAATAGTATCGACTGAGATTAGCTTAAGTTGACGCGTATGCCTGAAAGGGTTTAATGTGAATAGATAAAACAACAGCCATATTTAAATTCAAAACCCTGTAAGGGTTTAATGTGAATAGATAAAAACAACAGGCATTTTAGAATGTAGAACCCTGTATGGGTGACATGATTATAAACAGATATATATAATAATAGACTAAGAGCTTATTCTGAGTGACTCTATAAGTGCTTATATAGCCACTGATTTGAATGGTGATGTTACAGTTGACTCAACTGATTATTTAATTTATGATAATAATGCGCAAAATTTTGTTGGTATACAGAGACCTTGATATTTGCCTTTTGTATGACCCAAAAACCGTATCGCTTTTGCAAAAACGATACGGTTTTTGCTATGTATAATGGTTCATTTTATTTTAGCTAAATAAATATTGAAATAAAATGACAGTCGATTCTTGTAGTATATGCTATTTCATACTACTTTAGCCAACTGATTTAACTTTATTTTATCAACAAATTTTGCTCGTATGAAAAAAATTATTACCTCTCTAGTTCTTATTTTGGGATTTTGTTTGCAAGGGAAAGCCCAGTTATTACCTTTGAATCAATGCGAAAGTAGTCCTTGTGGTGCATTGCCTATATGCGGAAATACCATTACCAATATATATTCATATCAATCGAATACAGGTAATCCTACAGGAGTTGGTACTTGTGCTTCAAGTACTGGTACTTTTACATACAACCAAAACTGGGTCTATTATCGATTCAAATGTTATACGACTGGTACATTCAATTTTACACTTACCCCAAATGATGCTGCCTCCGATTTAGACTGGGCTATGTGGAATGTGACTACTTCTGGATGTAGTAGTATAACTAATTCCAACATGATAGAATGTAATGCAGCAGATGTTGTAGGTGCTACTGGAATTCAAACAGGTGGTTTACCTGCTGCTAGCTTCGAAAATAATATTACGATAACGGCTGGGAATTCCTATATCATCGGTATCAGCAGAAACTCTGGAGGTACTGTTACTACTGGCTTTACAATAAACTTTACTGGTACTACTGCCAATATTTTGGATAATGTAAAACCTTATTTAGCTTCTTATGTTCCACTCAATTTTTGCGCAGCAGTAGATTCAATGGTACTTGTATTGTCTGAAAGGGTTAGAACATCACAAGTTACGGCTGGCGATTTTACCATTACCAATAATCCAGCTTTCACAATCACTAAAAATGGTACTTCTGGTTGTACGAATGCAGCCCCAAATGCTAGTAATAATTATAGCAACTCAACCGATACAGTTACTATGCATTTTACTTCGTCTTTGGCACCAGGTAACTATACCATTAATATTACGGCTGCTAATTCATTTTTTGACTTGTGTGGTAATGCGGATTCAACGGCACCCGTGCTCACCTTTACCGTTGCCAATCTCATACATGATTCTATACGCACAGGTTTCAACTGTGCCACAGCCAAATATATAGATACGGTCTATGCTGTATACGGTGCTGCACCATATACCTATAAAGCCACAGGTAGTGGACAAACAGGATTATTTAGTGCACCTACTGCGGCTAATTATATGGTATTCACCAATATTTCTGGTGGTAGCCCTTATAGTTATACTGTAAAGGATGCCAATAACTGTAGCGATAGTGTTACCATTACCCATGCTGCATATATACCTATGGGGGTACAAACGTATAAGAAAAATCCGGCGTGTTACTCTACCGCCCCTCCGTATATTGATACCTATAAAGTAGTCACGGTTACGGGTGGTGCATCGCCAAATACCTATGCATTGACCAGTACACCAGCAGCTAATGCTGCGGCTGCAACCCAGTATGCACCTGGTTGTTGGACTAACTTGGCGCAAGGTACTTATACCATTACCGTTACCAATGCGTATGGATGTACGGCTACAGCTTCGGCTAGTATAGCGGTTCCTCCGCAATTAACTTTGCCTACACCAAGTGGTACTAATCCTTTGTGTAATGGTGCTGCCAATGGTACTATAACCGCTACACCATCTGGAGGTTCTTCGCCTTATACCTACACCACTTCACCTTTTCCACTCGGTACTTGGTCACCGTTGTCGGGGCCTTCTAGTACTTGTACAGGACTTATTGCAGGTACGTATGTTGTTGTTGTTACCGATGCTAGTGGATGTACTGCTTCGGCAACCAAAACTTTAGTTGCACCAACTGCAATAACAGTAACGGTTCCAGCTGGTAGTAAAGTAAATCCTACTTGTACCAATCCATGTAGTGGATCTGCGCTAGTTAGTATGACTGGTGGTTCGGGTTCGGCGGCTTCCAAAAAAATATTTATTTATCCAGTACCAGTCGGTTATCCAGATACCATATTTGCGGCATCTGGTACTTTTTCTAATTTATGTCAAGGTACATATACTGTAGTTGGTAAAGATATTGGCGGTTGTACAAATACAACAACGTTTACACTTAGTCTTCCAGCAATTCCAGATATCGTTTCGGATAGTATAATTAATGTCACATGTAATGCAGGTTGCAGTGGTAAAATATACAATACCACTACAGGTGGCGTTGCACCTTATGTATATACCATTACACCAAGCCCTAATGCACCTTGTGGTGCGCCAGTTATCGTTGGTGCTGGTGGTGATTATATTAATTTGCCTGCTGGTACTTATAAAGTAGTAGTTACAGGTAATAATAGCTGTAAAGATTCTGTAGAGAATTTAATTATTACAGAGCCAGCTGCATTAGTGATTACCAATATAGCCATGGACAGTGTTAATTGTTCGGGTCAAAGCAATGGTACACTCACAGTAACTGCTACAGGCGGTACTGGTATATATACGTACAAAATTTCAACTGCTGCAACTTATCAAGCCTCTAATGTATTTACAGGCTTAGCGGCAAATACCTATACTATCACTGTAAAAGATGCGAATGGTTGTACAACTACTTCGTCCATTGCAGTTTTACAACCGAGCCCAATTACTTTTGTGGTGAATAGTATTGATAGTGTTACTTGTTATGGTCAAAGCAATGGCGGTTTAAGTATTACTGCTACAGGTGGTAACACTGGAACTTATACTACTTCAAATTATACTTTATCTCCTGCTTTTGGTACACAAACTTCAGCAGGTGTATTTACTGGTTTACCTACATTTAATTATACAGTTACTTGTACCGATCAATATGGTTGCGCAGGTACTACTACCGTGTTTGTACCAGAACCAACTTTATTAACTATTTCTGTTACATCCACCGTACAGCCTTATTGCTATGATAGTAATGGCGTTGTAAATGTACTAGGTGCAGGTGGTGTGGAAGGAAGTGGATATGTATATACCGTTACAAATCCGACTGGCGCTAGTGTACTTATAGATAATGGTGGAGGTTCTTTCAGTAATGCATCATGTGGATATACGTATACAATAACAGTTACCGATTACCATAGCTGTACCGCCTTTACTACAGCCAATATTGCATGCCCGCCACCACCTACCATTTCTAGCATAGTAGCAGATAGTGTTAATTGTAATGGTGGCAATGATGGTAGCTTATTGGTGCATGCCGAATCACAATATATTCCTTTAAAATATTCAAACAATGGAGGACCGTTGCAGAACGATTCTTTATTTAGTAATCTAGTTGCTGGTCAATATACTATTGTAGTAACAGATGCACATAATTGTACTGCTTCCTCTGTAGCTATTGTACACGAACCAAATGTATTAGCAACCAATGTTACCAGTAGTGCAAATATCTCCTGTAATGCAGTTTGTGATGGTGATGTAGTGGTAGGAAGTACAGGTGGTAGCCCTATCTATACTTATACCATTTTACCTGCAGGTCCTTTGCAACCAACATCTGGTCATTTTACAGGCTTATGTGCAAATGTGACTTATACTATCACAAGTTCAGATTTTCATAGTTGTCAAGCAACAACGACTGTTATACTTACTGAGCCAACTGTATTAACAGCAAGTGCTATGGTAGACGACAATGTGAGTTGTTTTGGCTTATGTGATGGTGAAGCTATCATTACCCCAGGTGGTGGTACAACCTTTGCTGGTGGTGCTTATCATTATGCAATCGCTGGTTCTACAGGAGCACCTTCTATCAATTTCTCCGGAACATTAGGTAATGCAAGTAACCTTTGTGCTGGTACTTTTACTGTAACTGTAACAGATAGTCATGGATGTACTGCAAGTACTGTTTTCACCATAACGCAACCAGCAGTATTGGCAGCAAATATTGTGCTTCAAAATAATGCAAGTTGTAATGGTTTATGCGATGGAACAGCAACAGCAAGTGCTACAGGCGGAACATTAAATTATACTTTTGCTATCACCGCACCAGGCGTGATTAATCCATCAACAGGAGCTATGTCTGGTTTATGTGCTGGTTCGTATACAGTAACAGTAACTGATGATCATGGTTGTACAGCAACTTCATCCATTACTATTACCGAACCTTTAGTTTTAGTAGCTAGTATTGTACCAGTGAGTTTACCAACTTGTTTACCAGGTTGTGATGGCGCAGCACAAGCAAGTGCAGTAGGTGGTACTACCGCTTATACGTATAGTATTTTACCAGCAAGTGCCACAGTAAATCCTTCAACAGGAGCTATTACAGGCATTTGTGCAGGAATAACCTATACAGTAACGGTAACAGATGCAAATCTTTGTTCTGATACTGAAACAATCAATTTAACAACACCAAATGCACCAACAGTAAGTATATCAGCTATCGTAGATGCAAGTTGTAATGGATTATGCGATGGTACTGCACAAGCAGGAGGTTCGGGTAATGCACCATTTACTTATTTAATAACAGCACCTGGCGTAATAAACGCAACAACAGGCGCAATAACTAATTTATGTGCTGGTACATATACAGTAACTATAACAGATGTAAATGGTTGTGTAGGAACTACAACATTTAATGTGGGTGAGCCTGCAGTGTTGGTTACGACTGTATCCAGTAGTGCAAATATTTCTTGTAATGGCGTATGTGATGGTGATGTAGTGGTAGGAAGTATAGGTGGAACACCAACTTATAGTTACAACATTTTACCAGCAGGTCCATTGCAACCAACATCGGGTCATTTCACTGGCTTATGTGCAAATGTGACTTATACCATAACAAGCACAGACTCTCATAACTGCCAAGCAACAACCGCAATTACGCTTACAGAACCGAATTTATTAACTGCCGATGCATTGGTAATGCCCGATGATAATGTGAGTTGTTTTGGTTTATGTGATGGAGATGCAACAATAACCCCAGGTGGTGGTACAACTTTTGCAGGAGGTGATTATCATTATGCAATCACTGGATCTACGGGAGCACCTACAATCAATTTCTCAGGCGTTGTAGGAAATGCAAGTAACCTTTGTGCTGGCACTTATACAGTAGTTGTAACAGATAGTCATGGATGTACAGCAAGTACTGTATTCACTGTAACGCAACCAGCAGTTTTGGCAGCAAATATTGTGCTTCAAAATAATGCAAGTTGTAATGGTGTATGCGATGGAACAGCAACAGCAAGTGCTACAGGCGGAACTTTAAATTATACTTTTGCTATTACTGCACCAGGCGTGATTAATCCATCTACAGGAGATATGACTGGTTTATGTGCAGGTTCGTATACTGTAACCGTAACCGATGATCATGGCTGTGCTGCAACAGCTTCGATTACGATTACTCAACCTTTAGTTTTAGTAGCTAGCGTAGTACCAGTAAGTTTACCAACTTGTTTACCAGGTTGCGATGGAACAGCACAAGCAAGTGCAGTAGGTGGTACAACAGCTTATACTTATAGTATCTTACCTGCAAGCGCAATAGTAAATCCTTCAACAGGAGCCATCACAGGCATTTGTGCAGGAATTACATATACAGTAACTGTAACCGATGCAAATGGTTGTTCAGATACAAAAACTATAAATTTATCAACACCAGGTGGACCGACAGCGAATGTAATCAACATCGTGAATGCAAGTTGCAATGGTAGTTGTAATGGATCAGCGCAAGCAGGTGGTGCGGGCAATATGCCATTTACTTATTATGTAACAGCACCGGGCGTAATAGATTCTGTAACAGGCTATATTAGTGGTTTGTGTGCAGGTACTTATACCGTAACAGTTAAAGATGTGAATGGTTGTATAGGTACTACAACGTTTAATGTGACTGAACCAGCTATTTTAGTAGCAAATGCAGTAACTGTTTCCAATGTAAGCTGCTTTGGCGCATGCGATGGAACAGCACAAGCAAGTGCAGTTGGTGGTACAACGAACTATTCATATTCTATATTGCCATCAGGAAGTATAGTTGCCAATTCAGGATTAGCATCTAATTTATGTGCAGGTATAGTTTATACCATTACCGTCACAGATGCATTGAATTGTCAGTCAACAACTACCGTAACCGTAACAGAGCCATTAGGATTAACTGCAAGTTCATTGCCAGTGGATAATGTAAGTTGTTTCGGTTTATGTGATGGAACAGCAATTATAACACCGAATGGAGGAACTCCTTTCGCTGGTGGTGATTACCATTATGCTATTAATGGATTGTCTGGTGCGCCAACTATCAACTTTACGGGATCAGTTGGTAATGCAAGTAATCTATGTGTTGGAACCTATACAGTAACCGTTACCGATAGTCATGGTTGTACTAAAACTTCCACTTTTGCTATTACACAACCAGCACAATTAACAGCAAATATTGTTCCGTTGACTCAGCCAAGTTGTAACGGAGATTGTGATGGAACAGCCACAGCAACGGGTTCAGGTGGGACATTGAATTATACGTATGGCGTATCATCTGGTAGCATTAATAGCGCAACAGGTGATATGACAAACTTATGTGCAACAGGTTATACAGTTACGATTACTGACGCGAATGGTTGTACTGCATCTTCATCTACTATTATTTCTCAACCAGCAGTGCTGATTGCCAATGTAGTAGCAGGTGTATTGCCAACTTGTACACCAGGTTGTGATGGTACTGCTCAGGCAAGTGCAAATGGCGGTACTCCGACGTATAGTTATAGCATATTGCCAGCAAGTGCAACCATTAATCCATCTACAGGTGCTATAACAGGCATTTGTGCAGGTGTAAATTATACGATTACAGTTACAGATGCAAATGGCTGTGAATCTACTCAATCCATTACTTTAATTACACCAGGTGGGCCAACATTAGTTTTAAATACTACTACTAATCCATCTTGTAACCCAGACTGCGACGGTACTGCAACCTTTATTACATCAAATGGTCAACCAGGTTATACTTATGGAATAAGTCCTGCTTCAGGAACAGTTAACCTTGTAGGTAACGCATCTAATTTATGTTCAGGCATAAGTTATACAGTAACCGTTACAGATGCAAACTCATGTGTGGGCACTGCTTCTGTTACTTTAAGTTTACCAGCATCACCAATTGTAACTGTGGTTACTACAACACAAGCTTCATGTAACCCAGGTTGTGATGGAACGGTTACTTTAAACCCAAGTAATTTAACCTATACGATATCTCCAGTTGTTGGTCCTATCGCAGCGAATGTGATTAGCGGATTATGTGCAGGTACTGTTTATACAGTTACTGGAACGGATGCCAATGGATGTTCCGGAACAACTACTGTTACAGTTACTACTCCACCATCTCCTGCAGCACCAACTGTAACTTCAACTACTCCAGCTAGTTGCTCACCAGGTTGTGATGGTACGGCTACGATGAGTCCAAATACTTTAGTGTATACAGTTGCTCCTAGCGGAACTGCAACTGGGAATATCATAAGTGGTTTATGTGTTGGTACAGTATATACTGTAACTGGAACAGATGCGAATGGTTGCTTTAATACAACCACAGTAACAGTAAGTAATGCCAATGCGCCAATTATTACTGTTACCTCAACTACATTGGCAAGTTGTTCCCCAGGTTGTGACGGAACTGCAACAATGAGTCCAAGTAATTTAACGTATACAGTAACACCTTCTACTGGTATCACTGTTGTAAATAATGTGATTAGTGGATTATGTGATGGACCAATTTACACCGTAACTGGTACAGATGCGAATGGATGTGCTGGTACAACAACAGTAACAGTAGGCACAACGCCTTCGTCAGTAGCACCAACAGTAGTAACTACAACGCCTGCGAGCTGTTTACCAGGTTGTGATGGTACTGCAACGATGAGTCCGAATACATTAACTTATAGTGTTGCTCCAGCTGCCGGCACAACAGTAGTTGGTACATTAATTAGTGGCTTATGTGTAGGTACAACTTATACAGTTACTGGTACAGATGCAAATGGTTGCACGGGTACTACTACTGCAACAGTTGTCAATGCCAATGCCCCTGTAATTTCTGTATTATCAACTACCCAAGCTACTTGTAATCCGAATTGTAATGGTACTGCTACTATGAGTCCAGCAAATTTAACATATTCCGTTTTGCCTTCAAGCGGTACAAATGTTGCTGCCAATGTCATTAGTGGCTTGTGTGCAGGAACAACTTATACAGTAACAGGAACAAATGCAAGTGGTTGTTCTGGAACTACAACGGTTACAGTCACTACTACCCCATCACCAGCACCACCAACAGTTGCTTCAACAACACCTGCTAGCTGTGGAGTTGGATGTAATGGAACAGTAACAATGAGCCCGAATACATTAGTTTATACTGTTGCTCCAGCTGCTGGAACTACAGTGGTTGGTACATTAATCAGTGGACTATGTGTTGGAACTACGTATACAGTTACAGGAACAAATGCAAATGGTTGTACAGCTACAACAACTGCAACAGTAGTAAATGCTAATGCTCCTGTAGTGGATACTATTTCTACAACACTAGCGAATTGTGTTCCAGGTTGTAACGGAACAGCAACGATGACTCCAGCTAATTTAACTTATACAATTTCGCCTTCTGCTGGTACAAGTATTGCTGCCAATGTTATTAGTGGCCTATGTGCAGGAACAACGTATACCATTACAGGAACAAATGCAAGTCTTTGTTCTGGTTCTAAAATTATAACTATTAATTCAACACCTTCAACACCAATCAACTTAGTGACTTCAACTCCAGCGAGTTGTGCTCCGGGTTGTGATGGTACTGCAACCTTCAATCCTGCAGCTGGAATTGTATATACTATTTCACCTAGTGCTGGTAGTATCGTTGGTAATGTCATCAATGGCTTATGTGCTGGTACTACCTATACGGTAACAGGATCTAATGCCAATGGTTGTACTTCGACAACGACAGTAACGGTTAGTACTACACCTTCGCCAACAGTGTCAGTTACTTCTATAACATTGCCATTTACTGCATTATCTAATAATGGAATAATTGTAGTAGCAGGAGCAGGTGGAACACCTGGTTATACTTATACTATTACACCAACATTCCCATCTATTGCGCAAGGTCCAGCAGGTACATTTACAGGTGTACATGGTGATTCGCCTTGTATTAATTACACAATTACAGTAACAGATACTAAAGGATGTACAAATACAGTCGATACTTGTATCGGACTTTCGGCTCAATTATTTATTACTGATACTTTTGCAAACGTATCTTGCTTCGGTGCATGTAATGGCGTCATTGATGCTAATGCAACAGGCGGTACAGGAAATTATACCTTTAGTATTGCAGCAAATTTCCCGAATACGGCTAACATAGATCCAGTGTCTGGTTTGGCAACAGGTTTATGTCCTGATACCTATACTATAACTGTGTCTGACGGTTTGGTTTCGGTAACTAAAACACAAGTCATCACCCAACCTCTTGCTGCACTGGCTTTCAATGCACCAGTTGTAATTGATCCAACATGTAATGGAAATTGCAATGGATCTATTTCGGTAACAGCAACAGGTGGTACTGCACCTATCAATTATACAATTACTGGTGGAAGCTTTACTAATCTTTGCTCTGGCTCTTATACCATAACTGCAACGGATGCAAAAGGATGTTCATTAACAACTTCTGTTACATTAATCAATCCTGCATTGTTGGTGTTAAATAGTCTGAATTCTACTAATGTAGTTTGTAATGGGTTATGTAATGGAACTGCTACTGCTGTAGCTACTGGTGGTACTGGTACACTCACTTATTCGATTACACCATCACCAAGTTCTAATACTACTGGATTGTTTACTGGACTTTGCCCGAACACTTATGTTGTAACTGTCACTGATACAAAAGGATGTTCAGTTACATCCACTTTAACTATTACTGAGCCAACAGCATTGGCATGGAGTGTTACCACGCATACTAATATAAGTTGTTTTGGCGCTAATAATGGAACAATACAAGTTTCTTTCCAAAATGGATCTGGAACCCCTAATTATTCTTATTCTAAAAATGGAGGACCTTACACACCAAATGGAAATTTCATTGGACTTGCTGGTGGAACATATACTATCACTGGTAAAGATGCTAATGGTTGTACTTTGTCAACTATATTCAATATCATAGAACCTTCGATTATCACACTTACTGTTCCGATAGTTATTAATGTGAACTGTAATGGCGATAATACTGGTTCAATTATTCTTTCAGCATCAGGTGGAACAGGCTCAACTTATACATATACTATTCCATTGCAACCTGCAAGTACAAATGGTACCTTTACTGGTTTGCCTGCTGGAAACTATACTGTTACAGTTTATGATTCTAGTGGATGCTCAAAGCAAACAGGTAATATCCAAATTACAGAACCACCTGCTATTGTTTTCTCGCAAGTGAATGTACAAGCCGTACCTTGTTATGGAACAGCTACTGGTTCTATTACAGTTTCTGCAAATGGAGGAACACCTAATATTACCTTTGGTATCAGTCCTAATATTGGTACACAAACAGTAAATGGGTTCTTTAGTGCGCTTACCTCTGGTTTCTATACCATAACCGCTACGGATGGTAAAGGTTGTACAAAAACTACAACTACCTTTGTACCACAAAATCCAGCATTATATGTTGATTCTATTTTAATTGGTGAGCCTATTTGTAATGGAGATGGTAATGGATCTGTTTTCTTAATTGGTGCAGGTGGTGTTTCTCCAATTCAATTTGCATTGAATGGCGGACCTTTCCAAGGTATCAGTAGTTCAACTACGTTTACGAATCTTTTTGCAGGACCCTATACCTTAACACTTAGAGATATTCTTGGTTGCACAATGGATACGATTATAACCGTTACAGAACCATTACCAGTTGGTGCCATTCAGAATATACGCGATGTAAATTGTATCGACTCTAAGGATGGTTCCATTTATGTAACTGGTACAGGAGGTCGAGGTGGCTATAAATATTATATTACACCAGGCCTACATATTAATAAATCGGGCGTCTTCACTGGACTTGCTTCTGGTACTTACACCTTGCGTGTAGTAGATACTGCTGGTTGTGAGTACACAAATGTATTTACCATTAACCCACCTGCTAATCCATTGAATAATGTAATTACAAAACAAGATTTGGGATGTAATGGTAAAGGCAATGAAGGATCTGCAACCGCTAATGTAAGTGGAGGTCAACAACCGTATGTATACCTTTGGAATACTGACCCAGTGCAAACTACAGCCACTGCGCATTCATTGTACTATGGATATTATAGCGTACAAATTGTAGATGCAAATGGTTGTACTTTAATAGATACCATCTATATCAATGAAGGACCTTGTTGTGATGTTTCTTTCATACCAAATGCGTTCTCTCCAAATGGTGATCAAAACAATGATGAATTCAGAGTATTGACTACTGCTGGTGTAATTTTGAAACAATTAGAAATTTACAGCAGATGGGGTAAACGAGTTTGGTCAACTAGTGATTACACACAAGGTTGGAATGGAATGATAGATGGCAAAGAAGCACCTATCGATACCTATTATTATGTACTTCGATATAAGTGTACTTTGGAGCCTGATAAAGACTATATTATTAAAAGAGATATTATTCTTGTTAGATAATCTAAATCAATAAAAAAAATCCTGCAATTAGTTGCAGGATTTTTTTTGTTACAATATTCCAGTAATATATTTACACGCAAATCAATTATAGCCTGCATCATAAACAAGGCTTGTTTTTTTGTCTGTATGAAAATAGAAAATGCAGTTAGTACAAAAATTAAAAGAATCAATTTCAATTATTAAATAAAATATTTTTAGGTCATGGTAGATGTATTATTAGGCTTGCAATGGGGTGATGAAGGAAAAGGAAAAATAGTAGATTTCTTAGCGAATCAGTATGATATTATTGCAAGATTTCAAGGTGGACCAAACGCAGGTCATACACTGTATTTGAAGGATAAAAAAATAGTTTTACATACCATTCCTTCTGGTGTGTTTCACGAAAAATTATTGAATGTTATCGGTAATGGTGTAGTGATAGATCCAGTATCATTTAAAGTGGAATGTGAAGAGATAGAATCATTGGGTGTGAACTTGCAAGCATGTATGTTAATTAGCGAAAGGGCACATTTGATTTTACCAACGCATAAGGCATTGGACAAAGCAAGTGAATTAGCAAAGGGCATGAATAAAATTGGTTCTACCCTAAAAGGAATTGGACCAACTTACATGGATAAAACAGGAAGGAATGGTTTACGTGTTGGAGATATTTTAAAAAATGATTTTTTAGAAAGATATCAAATCTTAAAAGAAAAACATTTGACGATACTCAAGCAAATGAATATGGATTTGCAAGTGGATGTGGAAGAAACAGAATTTTTTGCAGCCATTGCAGCCTTGAAAAAATACCAAATTATTGCAGCCGAATATTGGTTGAATGAACAAATTGCTGCTGGCAAAAAAATATTGGCAGAAGGTGCACAAGGAACCATGTTGGATATTGATTTTGGTACTTATCCATTTGTGACGTCAAGCAATACGGTTACTGCCGGTTTATGTGTTGGCTTAGGCATTGCACCAAAGCATGTTGGTAAAGTGTATGGCATTAGCAAGGCCTATTGTACTCGAGTTGGTAGCGGTCCATTTCCTACAGAATTAGATAATGAAATTGGAGAGAAACTAAGAAAACTAGGATTCGAATTTGGAGCTACGACTGGTCGCCCACGTCGTTGCGGATGGATAGATTTAGTAGCATTAAAATATGCTTGTATGATTAATGGTGTTACAGATTTGATCATAACAAAAGCAGATGTTTTGGATGGTATGGATAGTGTGTCGGTGTGTACTAGTTATCAAATGTATGGGCAATCAACTAAGCAATTTCCGTATGATATCAATGAAGCAAATCTGTCTCCTGAATATACACAAATTCCTATTTGGGACAAAGCACTTTCAGACTGTAAAACGCAATCTGATTTACCCGAAAATTTCATAAAATTGCTTGAAATTATTCAGCAAGAAACTAGCGTTCCTATTGCATTTGTGTCCAATGGTGTAGGAAGAGAACAACTGATTTTACTTCAAGGAAATTAAGTAAAATATTTTTTTAAAAAAATTGACAAAAAAATTTTTATGTTTGAAAAATATAAAGAAAATTTACAGCGTAATTGAATGAAGTATGAAATCGAAACCAATAAAAAAAGACAGTCCAGTAAAAAGTACAAGTGCTAAAACAGTTGCTAAAGATTCTAAAAAAGCATCCTCTAAAAAAAGAGTAGCAGATGATGACGATGATGATGATGACGATGTAATTCGTGTGAAGAAACCAATCAAAGGTTCTTCCAAAAAATCACAACAAGATGACGACGATGATGATGATGATCTTGAGGATGATATGGATGATGATGTGATGGAAAAAGATGAGTTTGAAAATGAATTTGAAGAGTTTGATATGCCTGTTTCAAAAACAAAATCAAAGAAACCATCGAAGGATGATGATGTGGAAAATTTTAAAATTGAAGATGATTTGGGATTAGATGATTTCAACAATGACTTTGATGACGATGATGATTTTTAATTTCGCTAAAAATAGAATGAAAATGTCGAGACAATTTTGTTTCGACATTTTTATTTAAGCTTATCTTGCATAAGAATATGTTTAATCTACAATTTCCTTACCAACCGAGTGGTGACCAACCAAGTGCCATTCAGCAATTGGTGGAGGGTGTAAATAATAAACAAAGATTTCAAACTTTATTGGGTGTCACTGGTTCGGGTAAAACATTTACTGTAGCAAATGTTATTCAGCAAACAAGTAAACCTACGCTAGTATTGACGCATAATAAAACCCTTGTAGCTCAACTTTACGGCGAGTTACGTCAGTTTTTTCCAGAGAATGCAGTAGAGTATTTTGTATCCTATTATGATTATTATCAACCAGAAGCTTACTTACCTACAACAGGCGTATACATCGAAAAGGATTTAGCCATTAATGCAGAATTAGAAAAACTTCGTTTGCGAACCACAGCAAGTTTATTATCTGGAAGAAGAGATATCATTGTTGTTGCTTCCGTATCCTGTATCTATGGTATTGGGAATCCAACAGAATATGCGAACGGTATCATTCGAATTTCTAAAGGACAACATTTTGGTAGAAATAATTTGTTGCATAAATTAGTACAAAGCATATATACTCGAAATAATATTGAATTTGATAGAGGTATGTTTCGGGTAAAGGGAGATACCGTGGATGTGAATTTGCCTTACGCAGATTATGGATATCGGATTATTTTTTTTGGTGATGAGATAGAAGAAATACAACGTATCGAAATATTAACTGGAAAAAAAATTGCTTCCATAGAAGATGCTGCCATTTTTCCTGCGAATATGTATCTGGCGCCACAAGATCAAATGAAAAACATCTTGCATGAAATACAAGATGAAATGATTGCGCAAGAGGCATATTTTAAAACAGAAAATAAATTTATAGAAGCCCAACGCATTAAAGAACGTGTGAATTACGATTTGGAAATGATACAAGAATTAGGTTACTGTAAGGGTATCGAAAACTATTCTCGTTTTTTGGATCGTCGCCAACCAAACGCTAGACCATTTTGTTTGATTGATTATTTTCCAGATGATTTTTTATTGGTGATTGATGAAAGCCATGTAACACTACCACAAGTTAGTGGCATGTATGGAGGCGATAGAGCAAGGAAATTAAATCTGGTAAATTATGGCTTCAGATTGCCCTCGGCATTGGATAATCGACCATTGAATTTTAATGAGTTTCAAGGCATGATGAACCAAGCTATTTTTGTGAGCGCTACGCCAGGTAGATATGAATTAGAACTTTGTGAAGGCGAGGTGGTCGAGCAAGTGATTCGCCCTACTGGATTATTAGATCCACCTATTGAAGTTCGTCCTAGTATTAATCAAATAGATGATTTATTAGATGAAATAGATAAACGTGTGACAAAAGGCGATCGAGTATTAGTAACTACTTTAACCAAAAGACTTTCAGAAGAATTGGCGAAGTACTTGCAAAAAATTAATGTCAAATGCAAGTATTTACATAGCAGTATTGATGCCTTAGAACGTGTCGAAATATTACGGGATTTACGCTTGGGTAATATTGATGTATTAATTGGTGTGAACCTTTTGCGCGAAGGATTGGATTTACCAGAGGTTTCCTTAGTTGCGATTTTGGATGCAGATAAAGAAGGCTTTTTGCGAGATGAAAGATCCTTGACGCAAACTGCAGGGCGTGCTGCAAGAAATGTAGATGGACTTGTTATTTTTTATGCAGACAAAATAACGAATAGTATGCAACGTACTATGGATGAAACAACTAGACGTCGTGAAAAACAATTGTTGTATAATAGTGTCCATCACATAACACCAAGGTCCGTATACAAATCTATAGATCAAATTATGAATCAAACAGCTGTGTTGGATATCAAAGAATATGATGACAGAAAACCAATTCAAGATGATTTTGTAATTGCGGCTGAAGAAGAACCAAAGGATTACTTAACTACGAAAGAATTAGAAAAGGAAATTGCAAGCATCAAAAAACAAATGCAGAAAGCAGCTAAAGATCTTGACTTTATGGAAGCTGCACGATTAAGAGATAAGATGATCGCATTGAAAAAATAATACTGTAGCATTAATTTTTTTTGCAAAAAAATACGCTACAGTATACCACGAATAGCATTAATTTTTTTGCAAATGAATACACCACAGTATAATAAGAATAGCATTAATTTTTTGCACAAAAAAAACCCTTTGCATTTTCAGCAAAGGGCTAAGTTTTTTGATAGAAAAATATTTATTGATTCGTAACACCACCAGTAGAACTTACTGTAAAATGAATATGGATAGTTCGTTCAATTTCATTGTCGATATGCTTGCCGCAACCGCCGCCATGGTGTTCACCTTCAGCATGTGCTTCTTCTACATTGGCAATGGTAACATCATCCGTATAGGTTGCAGCTACTGCTGCTTTTTGTGCAACGTAAGTATACACAGTATTTGTGGTGTTTAATTCACTTGTGGTATAATTAGTTGCTTGTGAGGTGATGGCATAAGCATCATCACTTTGGTTAGATGGTAGCGTGTAGGTATAGGTTTCGCCGTATTTGAGATTCACATTTAATTCAATAGCCTCTTTCGTTTCTGTGTGTTTGTGTTTACCAATTTGCATCTTCTTACAAGATTGTCCGATGATGATGAGTGCAATAAGTGTGGTGAGAATTACTACTTTGTTTTTCATATTTTATATATTTTTCTCAAATATAAAGTAGCATCTTCATCAAAAGTCAATCGGCAACTTTTATACGGTAGAATAATACATAATGTCGTCTAAATTTATTTTTGTACAGAGAATTTATTCGCAAAATATTTGTTCTTATTTTCCAATGGAATACATTCGTAGAATTCAAATCAAAAAACACATGAAAACATTTTTCCTTTCTGTAGTAATTGCTTTTTCTTTTTTTACAATACATGCTCAAGCACCAAATCCCGCGCTGATTGGCTATTTCCATAATTGGCAGGATGCTAATGCGCCTTATATACAATTGGATCAAGTGGATGCTCGATATAATATGATAGATATAGCTTTTGCTGTGCCTATTGCACCTACAACTTATAAGATGCAATTTGTTCCAGATCAAGTGTCATCCTCTACTTTTATATCACAAATACAAACTTTGCACACACAAGGGAGAAAGGTAATCATAAGTTTGGGTGGTGCTACATCGAGCATTAAAATAAATACGTATACGCAACGAGATACATTCGTAGCTACTATGTCCGCCATATTATCTACTTATGATTTTGATGGAATGGATTTAGATTTCGAAGGTTCTTCTGTTATGCTTACAGGAGGTACTATAGCTGCTCCAATAGATTCATCATTGATCTATTTGATAGGTGGTGTAAAACAAATTATGTCGAACTATTATACAGCAAAGAATAAACATTTAATATTAACGATGGCACCTGAAACGGCTTTTGTACAAGGCGGGCAATCGGCATTTGCAGGTATATGGGGTGCATATTTACCTGTTATACATGGTCTGCGAGATTCTTTAGATATATTGCATGTGCAGTTATATAATTCAGGTACTATGTTGGGCGTTGATGGAAATATTTATGCGCAGTCTACTGCAGATTTTATAGTGTCCATGTGTGAAGCGGTAATTCATGGTTTCACAACAGCTGGAGGCAATTTTATTGGATTACCAGCAAGTAAAGTAGCAGTGGGCTTGCCAGCATGTAGTTCTGCAGCTGGCGGAGGTTATACAGATACGGCTACTGTGAGTGCAGCCATTCGTTATTTAAAAGGAATTGGACCTAAGCCAGGTTCTTACACTTTGGCGAATGCAAGTGGATATCCTAGTTTCAGGGGAATGATGACTTGGAGTATTAATTGGGATGCTGTAGCAAGTTGCGGTGGGGTGTATGAATATGCAAGTATGTATGAACATTTATTTGGCTTGCCTAATGCCGTAACATCCGTACAGGAAAATAATTTAGAGGTCTACCCTAATCCATCTAATGATAAAATAATGGTTCAATTGCCAACATCAACTGTATTTCCAAAAGAAGTGAAAATGATGAACGCAGTAGGACAAATGATGTACGAGAAAACATGGATGAGTTCAAATAATCAAATTGATGTTTCACATTTTCCGAAGGGAATCTATGTGATACAAATTGACAATAAAACAAGTAAAATTGTTGTTAAATAAGGTCTATTTTTTTCTTCGGAAGTCGCCTCTTTTCCAAGCTCTGATAAATTCCATCCAAGCTAATGGACTGAAGATACTCATAGGCGGTTGTTGTCCAGCCCAATAATTTTTTTGTGCTTGCATGCTTTGGTAAGTATGTTGGTTTTCACGTCCGTCTTTTGGCAAAGTGGCTATCAATATACGCATGACTTGGAACTCTGTATTCTTACGAGCTGTTTCATATTTGTCATCTGGAATATCCCAAGTGGCAAAGGCTTTATCAAATTCTTCTTTTGATAATTGCGGACGAATGATGGTATTGGGTAAATAAAATGTATCCTGTGTCATCAATTGAATAATAGAATAATAAGAAGAGCTCAATTGTTTCGGGAGAATAAATTGTTTTTTGCGATAGCCAACATTTGAAAATTCTAAGGTGTCACCCAACTTTGCAATTAAGGTAAACACGCCTTTATCATTGGTGGTAGTACCGATGCCACTGCCCGGAATGAAGACATTTACAAAAGGAAGATAACGAAGACTATCTGCACTCATCACAACACCTGTTAGTTCAACCATATTTGTAAAACCATATTGTGCACTACTAGAAAAAGGTTTTGAAAAACAGACAAGTAGAAGGAGTATTATTTTTTTCACGAATCAAAAGTAACAGAAATAGAGGATAATGTTATTTGTGCTTACATTTGTCGGTCAACTTTAACATAAGTTTATTTTATCTCAAAAGAATTGTAAATATGATTTCTACCGAACAAGTAATGAATGCCTTAAGTAATGTGCAAGAACCAGATTTAGGCAAAGATTTAGTCACCCTAAACATGGTAAAAGATGTGGTGATTGATGGAATGAATGTGTCCTTCACAGTCGTGTTGACTACACCTGCTTGTCCACTAAAAGATATGATACGTGGGGCTTGTGAGAATGCCGTAAAAATATTGGTTGATAAAAATGCTATTGTAACGGTAAACTTTACAGCCAATGTCAATAGCAACAGAAAAGACAATAAATTATTGTTGCCGAATGTAAAAAATATCATTGCAGTCGCTTCTGGAAAAGGTGGCGTTGGCAAGTCAACGGTATCTGTAAATCTTGCTATGGCACTTGCAAAAGGTGGTGCAAAAGTAGGCTTGATGGATGCTGATATTTATGGACCATCCGTACCTATCATGTTGGGCATTAGAGGTGAAAGACCTATGATGAAAGATATAGATGGGAAAGGGATGATAACGCCAATAGAAGTGATGGGCATTGAAGCCATGAGTATTGGATTGCTAGTAGATGATAAGCAAGCGGTTGTATGGCGTGGTCCGATGGCAAGTAGTGCATTGAAACAATTTGTAACAGATGTTGCATGGGGTGAATTGGATTATTTAATTATTGATTTGCCACCAGGCACTGGGGATATCCATTTGACTATGGTACAAACCATTCCAGTAACGGGCGTTGTGATTGTAACTACGCCACAAGAAGTCGCATTAGCTGACGCAAAAAAGGCAGTGATGATGTTTGATGGTCCACAAATTAAAGTACCTATTTTGGGAGTGGTCGAAAACATGGCTTACTTCACTCCACCAGAGTTGCCGGATAATAAATATTATTTATTTGGAAAAGGCGGTGGTCATCGCTTGGCTGAACAATTTGAGATTCCTTTTTTAGGTGAACTGCCAATAGCGATGAGTATACGTGAAGGAGGCGATGAAGGCAAACCAGCATTATTGTATGGCGATGAAAAATCGAAATTAGCCATTGACTTAATTGCGCAACAAGTAGCGAGAAATATTTCTATACGCAATGCTAATTTAGATCCTACGAAAGTGGTGGAGGTAGTTGTGTAACCATGTCTTTATTTCCTCCCCGAAGAGTCTCCGCCTCGGGACTCTGCGGTTTAGTAAATAAGAACAAATAAAATACATGCAGTGTCGAGGAGGAAACACTGCGAAGAAATCTAAATCCTTACCATGAACAGACAACAACTCATTCAACAAATACGACAAAAGAAATCTTACTTATGTGTAGGATTGGATTCTGATAGTACAAAAATACCTGCGCATCTTTTGCAAGAAGAAGATCCTGTATTTGCGTTTAATAAATCTATCATTGATGCAACGCATGACTTATGTGTGGCGTATAAAATCAATACTGCATTTTATGAAGCCAATGGTATCAAAGGTTGGCAAAGTATGGAAAAAACATTGAACTATATTCCATCCGATATTTTTACCATCGCAGATGCAAAGCGTGGAGATATAGGCAACACATCCACACAATATGCTAAAGCTTTTTTTGAAGCGATGAATTTTGATAGTATCACGGTTGCGCCTTATATGGGAAAAGATAGTGTGAAACCATTTTTAGATTTTAAAAATAAATGGACTATCGTATTAGGCTTGACCTCGAATGAAGGTGCTTATGATTTTCAATATTTAGAAAGTGATGGCTTGACCTTATTTAAAAATGTAATTACTAAAGTTAGTTCTTGGGGCAATGATGAAAATTTGATGTTTGTTATAGGCGCTACAAAAACTGCACAACTCCAAGAAGTTCGTGCATTAATTCCGAATCATTTTTTATTGGTTCCTGGTGTAGGTGCACAAGGCGGCAGTTTGGAAGAAGTAAGTAAAATAGGCATGAACAGTGATATTGGTTTATTGGTGAATGCATCGCGTCAAATTATTTTTGCAAGTACTGGTGGAGATTTTGCTGTAAGAGCACGAGAAGAAGCATTGAAATTGCAAGAAGAAATGGCCAGTTATTTGGGGTAATTCTAGAATGAATTTACTACGAAGAAAAAATAGCTTAAGTAAAAGAATCACTCTTACCTAGATGTTTACGCCACGTCAAAAAAATAAATTTAGACAATTAATGTGCGTTCGTTCGCGTGAAGGATTGTAGTGGAAATCCTTTTTTGCTTCAAAAAAGATTGGAACGGAAAGCCTGACCCGCAGGGACACGCTGTGAAATTCCAAAAATCAAATTCCAAATTCCAAAATCCAAAGGGAAAAACTACATGCCTTATTTTCAAATTATTTTGATGTTATAGCAGTATAAGAAAAATAGCTTGCTATTAAAAAAAACTAAAGCAATTCATGCAAACCAGAAGTATCAATGGCACTTAAAATAATCGAAAGGTTCTAAGCAATCTAAACATTTATACAATGCTTTACAGGCTGTAGATCCGAATTGGCTGATCAATTCTGTTTTAGTAGAGTAGCATCTTGGGCAAGGTATTATCGCATCCCATTCTCTTGGATTGTTTTTGGTTGTGTATTGCGGTGGTGTAATACCAAATGCGCTCAATTTTTCTTTTCCTTTTTCTGTCATCCAATCTGTAGTCCATGCTGGCGACAACTCTTCGAGAATAGTAATGTGCGTAAATCCATGTGCTGCAAGTTCCATGCGTATTTGCGTGGATATGGTGTTCATGGCAGGGCAGCCACTATAAGTAGGCGTGATGGTAATTTCTATACTGTGCGAATCTTGCATCTTAATTTTACGAATGATGCCTAAATCTTGTATGGTTAACACAGGGACTTCTGGATCACAAACATTTTCTAAAATGCGCCATATATCTTCCTCTGTATGCATAGTTTGTTTGTTTACCATTCGCAACCAGGATATACCCTTTGCAAGTGTTGCATTTCTGCTAATATAAAACCAAGATACTCTGTATGTATTCCTTTTTTTCCACCAGAATGGTGCCAAGCATCCGCCTTGCTCATTGGAAATTGCAAAGTTGCTTCTTCTAAAGTCCTTGCTACGGTGTCGTTCCAGCTTGATTTTAATAAAGTAATATCAGGTGCAATTCCTTCCAACATCAAAGCCTTTTCTTCCACACTTGGTTCAAATAATTCACCAGGATAAGTCCAAATATTTTCAATGGCGGCTTGTATTTTTTGTTTGCTCTCCTCTGTACCATCACCCAAACGAATGACCCATTCGCTACTAAATCGTAAATGATAGGTAACTTCTTTCAATGATTTTTCTGCAATGCCTGCAATTTGTTTATCGGTACTATGACAAAGCGCTGTATAAAAATGAAATTGAAATGCATCAAAAAAGAAGGACCTTGCAATGGTATCTGCGAAGCCTCCATTTGGCAATTCAAGAATTAGCGCATTTTTAAAATCCGTCACCTCACGCAAGTAAGGATAGCTATCTTCTGTTTTTCCATTGCCTTCTATACTTGCAGCATATTGATAGAAACTTCTTGCTGCACCAATGGAATCTAAAGCAATATTGGATAATGCCATATCCACTTCTAAAATAGGACCATGCCCACACCATTCGCTGAGGCGATGTCCATAAATCAGTCCATTATCTGCAAGTTGCAAAACGTAATTAAGTAAGTTAGAATTCATGATGAATGGATGGGATTTACATATGGGTTAATTCATCTGGCAAATCATAAAATGTTGGATGCCGATATACTTTGTCGTTCATTGGGTCAAAAAAAGCAGCGGCATCATCAGGATTAGAAGCGTGAATATGTAAACTTTCCACTGCCCAAATGCTGATACCTTCTTGTCGTCGAGTGTAGACATCTCTTGCCATTTCAATAGCCATTTGCGCATCCGATGCATGCAAACTACCGACATGTTTATGATCTAATCCAGCCTTACTTCGAATAAATATTTCCCATAGAGGCCATTCTGTATTGCTCATATTGCTTCGCTTTTTGTGAAGGCAAATTTAGTCTTTACATTGGTATTTTTGCATAGAATATATATTAGTTTTATTGTAGATACTCTTCCACTTTTTTCTTGATAAAAAAGTGGAGCAAAAAATCAAGACTGTAGAAAAATAGCTAAAAATTTAAGCATACTGTTTGACCTATTAGTTAGTGTTATTCGAATCAAATTAATCAATAGAATCAGAAGATACTCTTCCACTTTTTTCTTGATAAAAAAGTGGAGCAAAAAATCAAGACTGTAGAAAAATAGCTAAAAATTTAAACTGTTGCCTAAAATAAAAAAGCTATTCTTCTTTTTCTCTTTCTTCATCTGATGTAG
>CANJRV010000056.1 GCA_947476825.1 Bacteroidota bacterium
AGGAATTAAAAAAATTATATTCGGCTTTATTAATGGACATAAAGCCATTCCATAAAAGAAAATCTGTTGTACACAAACCGGAACTCAAAAAAAATGAAACCCTTTTGTATCAAAGGTTTATAGAATAGTAACTGCAATGTGGGTTAATTGTGTAACGGAAAGTAATTGGAAAATAGAATGACATGTTCAAACAAACATGGTTCTTAAAAAAAATGAGTTACACTTTTTTCCACAAAAAGTTTTATTACCCTTTTATTGTACTACTTTTGCGCCCTCAAAATTTTCGACATGAAGTTAACTCAATTCGCCTACGATTTGCCTTTGAACCTGATTGCTCAATATCCTTCTAAGAACAGAGACGAAAGTAAATTGATGGTTGTACATAAAGACACTGGCAAAATTGAACATAAAATGTTTAAGGATGTATTGGACTATTTTGATGATAAAGATGTGATGGTAGCCAATAATACCAAGGTTTTCAATGCAAGACTTTATGGTCGTAAAGAAAAAACAGGTGCTAAAATTGAAGTGTTTTTACTTCGTGAATTGAATAAGCAAAATAGATTATGGGATGTAATCGTTGAACCAGCACGTAAAATTAGAGTTGGAAATAAACTGTATTTTGGTGCGGATAATTCATTGGTTGCAGAGGTTGTGGATAATACTACATCTCGAGGAAGAACGATTCGTTTCTTATTCGAAGGAAGTAACGAAGAATTAAAAACCATTTTGGATAATATGGGAGAAACGCCATTGCCAAAATACATTAAGCGTAAACCAGAAGATATTGATAAAGAAAGATATCAAACAGTGTATGCTAAGAATGAAGGAGCAGTAGCTGCACCAACAGCAGGTTTACACTTTAGTCGCGAACTGATCAAACGTTTGGAAATCAAAGGAATAAAATTTGCTGAAGTGACTTTACATACTGGTTTAGGTACTTTCAGACCAATTGAAGTGGAAGATATCACGAAACATAAAATGGATGCAGAGTATTACGAAGTGGATGAATATTCTTGCAAAATTGTAAACAAAGCCAAGGAAGAAGGTCGAAGAATTTGTGCGATTGGTACTACATCTATTCGCGCTATTGAATCTTCAACAACCACAACTGGCATGTTGAAACCAACTGGTGGATGGACCAATGTATTTATTTACCCTCATTATGATTTCGCATTGACAAATTCACTAATCACGAATTTCCATTTGCCAAAAACAAGTTTGCTTATTTTAGTATCAGCTTTTATGGGCTACGACTTAACCATGGAAGCCTACAAACAAGCCATTAAAAATAAATATAGATTCTTCAGTTATGGAGATGCTATGTTGATTATTTAAAAGATACTTTTTACTGCTGAACGAATTCCTTTTTAACCACACGGTTGAACTGATTTTGTTTTACCACGGAGTTGTGCGGATTTTTTTTTACCACCGAGTTGCACGGAGGTTTTTTACCACGGAGTTGAACAGAGGTTTTTTACCACGGAGTTGCACTGATTTTTTTCACAGAGTTGCGCGGAGTTTTTTTACTACAGAGTTGAACGAAGTTTATTTAGCACAAAATTGAATGGAGGTTTTATCACTATAACTCAGTGATTAATAATTTTAGTTTACAAGTCGTTTAATTCCATGCTTTAATGAACTTACATTGAAGTTTAAGAGTAACCCGATTTTATATTTTGAAAGTTTAAGATAAGTAAGCACTTGGGCAGTGTGTACATCATTAAATGCTTCCACTGCTTTTATTTCTACTATCACTTTGTGTTCAACTAATAAATCAATCCGATAACCAGCATCTAATTCTAAATCGTAATATACCAAAGGCAATGCTTTCTGTTTTTCTACTAACAAACCTGATTGCTTCAATTCATAATACAGACAAGCTTCGTAAGCACTTTCCAAAAGTCCAGGCCCAAGTTCTGAATGTACCTTAAAAGTACATTTCAATATTTGTTCTGTTATTTGATTTATTTCCATTTTTTCTCTGTGAATTATCTTGCGTTCATTTGAGTGTAAAACAAAATAGTGTGTTCCATTTGTTATCTGCAAGCGTGAACATCATTAAAAACTTCTGCTTCCTTTTCATTTAAAAGTAAATCCTTTACCGCCATTACCATTCCCTTATTGGAAGCATAGAGTTCACTGTTGAAGTTTATGATGGTTGTTGTATCTATTCCTTCTATGTCATTGTTTTGCACTTCTTCGTAAAAATGGTTTAAGGCTAATGTGTAATTGTTTTGTACATCATTTAAAACAGTATCTAGGGCATCATAGCTTATTTGTTCTGGCTTATCCATGATGGTATTGAGTAATTTATATAAGTCTTCTGTTTGGTTCTTGCGAAGTGTAAAAAAATCAAACTTGATATTTTTTGAAGAACGAAGGAGGTTGGAAATATCACTATTCATATCCTTCAAACTTTTCACAGAATACATAGAACTTCGTGCAGAAGAAACCAATTGATTTAATTCTGCATAATCATTTTCATTAAGTTTCGTTCTTAATGCTACATAAAACATTTGTAGTTCTCCTTGTAAGAGTTTCAGAAATTCATATTTTTCTATAGAGTTTTTTGAATGGAATTTTTTACTGTCGTTGATTCGCTTGAATTCAGCTTTACTTTTTATCCAACTCGTCTCCATATCTAATTGCTCCAGATTCAATATCATGGCGTTGTGCAGAAAGTAGGCGGTTTCCATTCTGAATAAGTCCAAGGAAGTTTGCGGTTCTGAAATATTGGCATTGCCTATGAAGCCAGCTACTGTGGCATCAGTATCTCTGAAAAATTTTTCAAGAAACTTCGCAAAAGGATCTAGCAATGGAAGAAATAGTAAGATACTGCATAGATTTATCAAACTAGAAAATGTGACTAAGCCAATGAGTGGATTTCTAATGTCGAGAATATCTGTAATTAGACGTAGTATGGGTTTTAATAAAACAAATGCAAGAATGGTTAATGTAATATTGAAGAGTAAATTTCCGAGTACGACTCTTTTTTTAGAAGACGTTCCTCCAATTCCGCTCAACAGCAGTTTTATAGTTGTACCTGTTTCTGAACCAAGAACAATAACAGCTGCAATTGGAAATGTGACTGCGCCGGTGTGCAGAGCAGTAAGTGTTAGTGCCATTGTAACTGAACTTGATTGTACCAGTAAGGTTATAAGAAAACCAATGGCAAGGAATATAATGGATGGCATTTCTGCGTATTGGGCAAACGCAAAACTTTTCACTTGTGCTTCCATAGCCGTTTTCATAAATGCAAGCCCGATAAATAGCAAGCCAAATCCAAATAGAAAGTAAGAAAGATATTTTATGGATTTTCGTTTTCCAAATAAGATGAGTAGCAAACCACCAATGAAAACCGCTGGATATGCAATTACTTCAATGTTAGTTTTAAAACCTAGAGTAGCCACAACCCAACTGTCTAATGTGGTGCCCAAGTTGGCGCCAAGGATAATTGCCAATGCATTCTTCATGGTAAATACACCAGCGCCAACAAAAGCCAATACCATAAGTGAGACCATGGAACTACTTTGCAATATACCTGTAACTATTGCTCCTCCTGCGACCGCTCCAATTTTATTTTTGGTAATTCGTTGTAGGAATAGTTTGAAATTTCGCCCAGAAAGATTTTTTAACGATTCTTCTAAAAGATACATTGCAAATAGAAAAAGTCCAACGCCAGCACACAGTTTTAAAATGAGAATGAAAATATCCATGATTAGTTGAACAAGGGATTAATTTTTACCTGTGACATAAAGAGGAGTGGTTCTAATATCCAAGCCTGAATAAATAATTTTCGCTCCAATTCATTTTTTTGCACAGCAGGTATGAATTTGAACAGAAAATTTTTAACGTAACCTCGGTAATATAAAAACAGAATAATAAAGGCTAATAACAAAATTAGATTCACAAAAAGTATTTAACAGAGTCAAATGGAGTTTGCCTCTTTAAACTAACTTTTTAATGCGTACAATAATATTACTTGACCTTTAATTGCATTTTGATTTGTTTGTCTGTCTTTCTCACAATTTTCTTAATGGACCTATTCACAACCTTTTCTATTTTCTTTGTCAACTCAGATTTATTATCTTGTAAAATTTTATTGACTGCAGCCGTAAGCTTTTCCTTTAATGTTTTCTTTTCCATGTGTTTTCTTTTTTTGTTTATGAATGACGATAAGTTCTAGATTTGAACCATATATCTGTACAAAAGTGAATATATTTAAGCGTGTAATGATTACATAATTTTTATAAATAGTTACATTATTCACGCATGGCAATTTAGATTTTGCCCCATCCTAACAGAAAGCAATCTCAAAGAATTCGCCGCTTAGAAGGCATCATCTTTACCATATCCATTCAGGCTAAACAAAATATCATGAAGGTTTCATACCAATCGTCTTATTTTTTATTGAAAAATGAGCTAATTTTTATGGCTCACCTTAGATTTTGAATTGCATAATAACCACTTTTTTTAAATAATTTCCTTGATAATTTTATTTATAGTTTATTTTAGCACGATTCCAATTTTTACTTCAAAAAAGGAATTAAAATAATAAAATAAGATTTGTATTGATGAAAGATTTTTCCTTTATAACCAATTCACACCCGAGCTATGTAGAAGAGCTTTACCATGATTTTACTAACGATCCAGCAAGCATTGACCCTGAATTAAAAAAATTCTTTGAAGGTTTTGATTTTGCAATTTTCAACGCAAAGAAAAATGAAAATAGGGGAGTATCATCTCAACCAAATATTGCTGAAGAAGCCACCACAACTAGTTCATGGCAAGATATTCAAAAAGAATTTGGTGTTTACCAATTGATTCGTGCTTATCGTAAAAGAGGGCATCTGATAAGCAATACCAACCCTATCAGAAAACGTAAAGATCGTAGAGCACAACTAGAATTGGTGCATTTTGGTTTAGACGAAAAGGATCTAGAATTGGATTTTCAAGCAGGTAAATATTTTGGTATGGGTAAAACCAAACTGAAAGATATTATTGCACAATTAAATACAATTTACACCACTACAGTCGGCATTGAATATACCTATATCAATAATGAAGAAATATTTTCATGGATAGAAACGGAATTTGAAAAAGTAATGCATGCTACACTTCCGCTAGACAAGAAAAAACGAATACTTGAAAAATTGAACCAAGGCGTTATTTTCGAGAAGTTTTTACATACCAAGTTCATTGGACAAAAACGTTTTTCATTGGAAGGTGGCGAAAGTACCATCGCAGCATTAGATGCTATCATCACAGAAGCAGCAGAAAATGATGTACAAGAAGTAGTGATGGGTATGGCACATAGAGGACGATTAAATATTTTAGCCAATATCCTACAAAAAACCTATGAACAAATATTTACCGAATTTGAAGGAAATGCACCGAGCGATACTACCATGGGTAGTGGCGATGTAAAATATCATCTTGGATTTAAAAGTGATGTGGAAACATTGTACAACAAAAAAATTAATTTACAATTAGCGCCAAACCCTTCTCACTTAGAAGCTGTAAATCCTGTCGTGGAGGGGTTTGCAAGAGCCAAAGCAGATACTTTATATAAAAGTGATTATGATAAAATATTACCAATTTTGATTCATGGGGATGCTTCAATTGCTGGACAAGGTATTGTTTATGAATTGTTGCAAATGAGTAATTTAAATGGATATTACACAGGTGGCACTATTCATTTTGTCATCAATAATCAAATAGGATTTACAACAGATTTTGATGATGCTAGAAGCGCTGATTATTGTACAAGTGTAGCGAGTATGGTACAAGCACCTGTATTTCATGTGAATGGCGATGACCCAGAAGCAGTGGTAAAAGTTTCAGAACTTGCTTTACGTTTTCGACAAAAATTCAACCAAGATGTCTTTATTGATATGGTATGCTACCGCCGACATGGACACAATGAAGGTGATGATCCTAAATTTACTCAACCTGAATTATATGCGCTTATTGATCAACACCAAAATCCAAGAGAAGTATATTCTACTAAATTGACCAATAATGGAGATGTAGATAGTGCCTTGAGTAAGGAAATGGAGAAAATATTTTGGGCAGATTTACAAGATCGATTAGACGAAGTAAAACAAAAACCTTTACCATATACACGCCAAGAGCCAGAACTAGCTTGGGCTTCATTGAGAAGATCCAATGAAAATGATTTTAGAAAATCGCCATCCACCGCCATTACAAAATCCCAATTGGATTTGGTTTTTGAAGCCTTGATGAAAATCCCAGAAGGCTTTACACCTTTGAAAAAAGTACAAAAACTACTAGACGAGAAGAAACGCTTATTGCAGGATAAGTCGGAAATTGATTGGGCAACTGGCGAATTATTGGCTTATGGAAGTTTATTGTTAGAAGGCAAAGATGTTCGCATGAGTGGGCAAGATGTGGCACGCGGCACTTTCTCCCATAGACATGCTGTTATTAGTGATGAGCAAACAAATGAAGATTATAATCGATTAAGCAATATTGAAAACGCTAAAGGGCAATTCAGAATATTCAATTCCTTATTGAGCGAATATGCTGTGCTTGGGTTTGAATATGGCTATGCTATGGCAAATCCAAATACGCTAGTTATTTGGGAAGCGCAGTTTGGTGATTTTTGCAATGGTGCCCAAACGATCATAGATCAATTTATTTCAAGTGCAGAAACCAAATGGGGGAAAATGAATGGCATGGTTATGCTATTGCCTCATGGTTATGAAGGTCAAGGACCAGAGCATTCTAGTGCGCGTATGGAAAGGTTCTTGCAAATGTGCGCGGAGAACAATATGTATATCACCAATTGTACCACATCAGCGAACTTTTTTCACGCTTTACGTCGGCAATTAATAGCTGCATACCGCAAACCGATGATTAATTTTTCTCCGAAAGCTAACCTTCGATTACCTAAAGCTTTTAGCAAAGTAGATGACTTTATTAGTGTTAGTTTCCAAGAGCTTATAGACGATACTTCAATTATTGATTCAAAAACCTGTAGAAGGGTATTGCTTTGTTCTGGTAAAATTTATTACGATTTGCTTGAATATAAAATCGCCAATAACAGACAAGAAATTGCCATCATTAGATTAGAACAAATTTATCCTTTACCTATAGAACAGTTACAAACATTATACAACAATAAATATAAAAATGTGCAATGGGTTTGGGTTCAAGAGGAACCGCGAAATATGGGCGCTGCTTCCTTTTTGAAAATGAATATAGATGAAAATCAAATTAAACTTGGCTATCTAACACGCAGTGCAAGCGCATCTACTGCAACAGGATATGCAAAGAAACATGCTGAAGAACAGAAGTCTATTGTAGAAAGTGCATTTAAGCTTTAGTGGTATAATCAAGACTTTCACTTCAAGGAGAATATTAAATTTCTAATTCTTTACTTTTATATTTACTTTTAAACCAAATAATGAAAAATATATGAACGAAGCAATACGTGCCTTACAGCCAACAGAACTTTGGAATCATTTTGCTGACATAAATGCGATTCCAAGAGCTTCCAAAAAAGAAGAAAAAATAATAGAGTTTATCAAATCATTTGGCGAAAATTTACACTTGGATACACATGTCGATGAAGTCGGCAATGTGATCATTAAGAAGTCCGCCAGTAAAGGCATGGAGAATAGAGTGGTTGTTTGTTTACAAAGTCATTTGGACATGGTTCATCAAAAAAATGAAACAACCAATTTTGATTTTGACAAGGACGGTATAGACATGTTGATAGAAAATAATTGGGTAACCGCAAATGGCACGACATTGGGTGCAGATAACGGAATCGGGGTTGCAACTATACTTTCCATTTTAGCATCTTCTACCATTGAACATCCACCTATAGAAGCATTGTTTACCATTGATGAAGAGACCGGAATGACGGGTGCAATGGGATTAAAAGGTGGTCTGTTAGATGCCAAAATTTTATTAAACTTAGATACAGAGGAAGACAATGAACTTACGATAGGCTGTGCTGGAGGGATTGATATTACTGCTTCTGGCGAATATGAAACGGCAACAGCAGATAGCTCATTTGAATTTTATAAAGTAAGTTTAAAAGGATTAACAGGTGGTCATTCTGGTATTGATATCCATAAGGGTAGAGCCAATGCCAATAAATTAATGAACCGTTTTCTGATTTTGGCAAATGAAAAATTTGGAATCCAAGTGCAATCCATTGATGGAGGTAGCTTGAGAAATGCAATTCCTCGTGAATCCTTTTCGGTGATTGCAATTGAGGCAAATCAGTATGCAGCTTTCACTTTATTTGTTCAAGAAATGGCTGAAATTTTTAAGGCTGAGTATAAAACAACAGATTCAAATTTAAATCTAACAATACAGTCTTATAGTACTGGTAATGAGGTGATTAATAGTAAGTTTACCTTGCAATTATTACAAACAATCTATGCTTGTCCTAACGGAATTTATAGAATGAGTCCAGATATTAAAGACCTAGTTCAGAGTTCCAATAATTTATCTAGAGTTTTGGTACAAGATGGAAAATATTCGATTCAATGCCTCACTAGAAGTTCGGTTGAAACAGAAAAAATGGATTTAGCTTTAGCAATAAAATCTACATTTTCATTGCTGCATGCCAATATTGTATATGGTGGATCATATCCAGGTTGGCAAGCCAGACCAGAAGCAGGAATTGTAAAAATGATGACTGCTTTATATTCTACATTACATGAAGGAGAAATCCCATTAGTCAATGCTTGTCATGCTGGATTAGAATGTGGAATCCTCGGAACAAATTATCCGCAAATGGAAATGATTTCTTTTGGACCGACCATTCATGGTGCGCATAGTCCGGATGAAAAAGTATCTATTGCATCCGTAGAAAAGTTTTGGGCTTATTTATTGGAAACCCTGAAGAGTATTCCAGTTGCTGCATTGTAGAACAATGTAGCAATTTGAATACCTATGCATTTGTCCCATAATTAATATTATGTTAAGTAGCTAATTTAACCTTTTACCCAACACTTAAACTTCATGAAGAAAACAATTCTCTTCCTTTTCCTTTTTCAAGTTAGTGCTATTGCGTTTTCTCAAGTTGGCGTTTGGACTTGGATGAAAGGTAGCAACTTATCCAATCAAGCTGGAAATTACGGAGTCAAAGGCGTTGCTTCCCCTACCAATATTCCTTCTAATAGATATCAAGCTGCTTATTGGCGAGATTTGCAAGGGAACTTTTGGATTTTTGGTGGAAGTGCTAAAGTTGGATTAAATGTTGAATCCTACAATGACATGTGGAGATATTCTGTTGCCACCAATCAATGGACTTGGATCAGTGGTCCACAAACAACAGCTGATCCAAATGGAGAATTTGGGACACAAGGCATTCCTTCCGTCAATAATTATCCAAGCGCCCGAGGCAATGGTTCCATTTGTTGGGTCGATAATACAGGCATGTTTTGGTTGTTTGCTGGCGATGGCGTGGATGCGCAAAATAATTCTGGTATATTAAGCGACTTATGGAAATTTAATCCAACAACTTTTGAATGGACTTGGGTCAAAGGAAGTAATTTGATTAATCAACCTGCTGTATATGGTTCTATTGGCATTCCAAATATAGCCAATACCCCAGGTGCCAGAAATGAAACGCAATCTGGTTGGGTAGATAATTCGAATGATTTGTGGATGAGCGGCGGCAATAACAGTACAACTGCTTTTTTCAATAACGATATGTGGCGTTACCACATCGCAACCAATGAATGGACATGGATGAAAGGTCCGAATGTTCCGAACAATGTTGGAAATTATGGAACCATGGGCATAGAAACCGCAACCAATATGCCTCCAGCAAGATGGAGCTATACCAAGTGGAAAGGTTCAGATGGAAGTTTGTATTCCTTTGCCGGCAAAACAATTTTAGGCTCTTCCAACGATTTATGGCGTTATTCTCCTACTACAAATAATTGGACTTGGATAAGTGGTAGTAACACTGCAAATGATGTCGGAAATTATAATATCCATTGTTCGCCTAGCGCCACAAACTATCCTCCATCCAGATATGAAAACCAAACTTCCCAAACCATAGGTTGCTCGGATGTCTTTTGGACTTTTGGCGGTAGAAGTTTCACCTTCAATAATTTCAATGATTTATGGATTTATAATACGCTCACCGATGAATGGACTTGGGCAAGTGGAAACTCTACACCGAATAGCGCTGGCAACTTTGGCACACAAGGAATTGCCTCTGCTACAAATATGATTTCGGCACGATTTGGTGTTTGTATGTGGACAGATACTGCCAACAATGTTTGGGTATTTGGTGGACAAGATGGATTAAATTACATGAACGATATGTGGCGCTATCAACCAGACACAACTTGCTTCAGCGCTCCCCTTGTTGCATCATTCACTTTGTTGCCTCCGATAGATACGGTAATTTGTTATGGTGATACCGCAGATGTATTTATTCCTGCGACTGCGACGGTTTCCTGGACACCATCAACAGGCGTTTATCCAAATGCAGACACTTCTATTTTACATTTTGTAACTAACTCGAATACCACATATACCTTAACTGGTGTGGATGCTGGTATTTGTCCCGGTATTGACACTTTGGTATTTTCCTTGACTATCAATTCTACTAATAATCCAGTTTTAATTCCACCAGTGGATACTGTAATTTGTCAAGGTGAAATAACCAGCATGACTTTAGATCCAGCATTAACTGTGAATTTGTTACCAACACAAGGTGCTTCTACCAATGCAGATACCTCCATGTTATCGTTTAGTCCAAATACCACTACCACTTATACACTCATTGGAAAATATGATATTTGTTCTCAACCAGACACGATACAGTTTACTATAGTGGTTATTCCTAAAGACATTGTAAATCTCAATCCGCCGAGTCCTTTGTCTATTTGTGTAGGACAAAATACAACAATGAGTTTAGATCCATCTTATAGTATAAGCTACTCTCCTAGTAATTTTGTCACTCCTAACAGTGACACTTCTGTATTGACTTTCAACCCATTGAGTTCAACCAATTATACGGTTACTGCAGTCTCCAATGGTCCTTGTCCTACAACAATAATTTTGCCATTTACCATTACCGTCACACCTATTTCAACAGTTAATATTCCGCCTATTGCGAACACTACCATTTGTGCAGGCAGTATCTACCAAGTGAATGTCAACAATGCATGGCATATTGTGGTTAATCCAATGAATGGCGTTAGCTTCAATAGCGATACATCGAAAATCAGTTTCGCACCGAATACAATTACCACTTATACCATTTATGCAGACGCTGGTATCTGTTCTATTCCAGATAGCGCGAGTTTCACGATAGACGTACAACAGAGTCCAGTTGCGGCATTCGACCTCTCGCCTACCATTGCGCCGTTGAAAGACGCCATCTTCAGCCTAACGAATCAATCGACCAATGCCCTTACCTATGATTGGTTATTGAATGGCATTTATTTTTCAAACCAAGTAAATACGAGCAGAAAGATCAATCAAGTGGGTGAATTTTGTTTCTCATTGATTGCGAAAAATGCGAATGGTTGTACAGATACTGCTACCAATTGCGGCAGTGTAACGGAAGACCCTTCCTATGTATTTTTCCCAAATGCTTTCACCCCGAATGGAGATGGAAAGAATGATGAATTCAAACCTGTCTCCAATAATATCGTTTTTAAAGCATTTATCATTTATGATCGTTGGGGCACTGAAGTATTTAACAACAACACCGGTTTATGGGGATGGGATGGCAAATTAAAAGGTGTAGAATTACCTTCGGCTGTGTATTATTACTATTTCAAGTATAGTATTAAAGGCAAGGAAGAAATCAAAAAAGGGGACGTGACTTTGTTGAGATAAAGCAACAGTTTAGTCCCGTAAAAGAAAGCGAGTCACTACTTTTTGCAATTCCCGCCAGATAATTAACCGCGTCAAGGAGTGACTAAAAGCTTCTTCACTGAGTGCCACTTCCTTCAACTTTTTTTCGTCCACATCCACTTTGTACAAGATATCCGAAATGGAAGTATTCGTTTGAAGCATGCGATCTATCTTGGGTTGTAACTGATCAAACAGCTCTTGATAAGCAGAATGAATATTCCCACTAAAAGTAATGTCAATAGCGTAAGCACTTAAATCTTTTTGAATTTGCGCTACACAATCCCGAATGAGTTCTTCTTTATTGAACCACGGTTGGAGATCTGTGTTCGATAATTTAGGTAGGCTTTGCATACTTTATTTTTACTATTAGAAGATATTAAAATGGGATGTAAATTTGGTGGGCGGCACACACGCTATACGTTCCAATCTTTTTGCTGCAAAGCCAGCAAAAAGGATTTCCACTTCTATCGTTGCCGCAATGCAGTCACCAAATAAAGCTTTCCCTCTCCTACTATTTTCAGTTTTTATCTCTTTATTATACATTGGAAAACTGTAAGGAAATTTATTTCATTAGAAGATAGAACGAAGTTAATGGTATAACTGCTTCTGCACGAAAATAGTTACTGTATTTTTTATTGCTCATTCGTAAATCGATAAGGTTTTTAAATCCTTATAGGTTTGGCTCCTATTGCTTCTATGCTAAAAATAGTGATTGTATTTTTTAACGAACCCTTATAAAAAAATGCTCCTTTCATAAACATGCAAGAATTATTTTTGAATTCTTAAAAAAATTAAACATGAAAAAGACAATCTATACCTGCATGCTATTGCTTTCCACTTTTACAATAGCAAATGCCCAAGTAAAACCCAAAGCGGCTAAACCAGCACCAGCGGCTGCTGCGCACAAAGTAGCACCGTCTGTACCGGATATGCCAGCTAATCCAAAGGTCAAAATGGTATTCACAAAAGATGTCATCAATTATGGTACAATCCCACACTATTCTAATGGCGGTCGCGATTTTACTTTCAAAAATACAGGTACTGAACCATTGATCATTACGAAGTGCGAAGGATCTTGCGGATGTACCGTTCCTACATGGCCGAAAAAACCAATCAAACCAGGAGAAACGGGCGTGATTACCGTTAAGTATGCAACGGATAGAGTTGGTGCTTTTGAAAAAGAAATTACCGTACATTCTAACTCTACCACACCAACTAAAGTCATTAAAGTTAAAGGTGTTATTTCTGCCGAGCCGAAGACATTACCTATCGGTGTTCAACAATATGATAATAATAAATAAGGCTATTTAAAATAAATAATGCTTCGATTTTAAGGAAGGCTTCGCTTAGAGTGAAGCCTTCCTTAGTTTCTACCTTATTCTACATGTGAAACACTGTTTTCAAATACATTTTTACTGTTCATTTTTGTTTCATCAAGCTCTCCTTCCCAACGAGCAACCACTGCACTAGCAATACAATTTCCCATTACATTCACACTAGTTCGTCCCATATCCATGAGGGCATCAATACCAAGTATGATATACAAAGGCCATTCTTGCATACCAAAGGAAGCAACGGTTCCAAGCAATATCACAAAGGATGCGCGAGGTACACCAGCAACACCTTTGCTGGTAATCATTAAGGTGAAGACAATAAATAATTGTTGGCCAAAACTTAAATCCATGTGACAAGCCTGCGCCACAAAAATGCTGGCTAAGGATAAATAAAGCGTAGTGCCATCCAAGTTAAAACTATAACCAAGCGGCATCACAAAAGAAACTATTTTACGTGGCACACCGTATAATTCCATATTCCGCATCGCTTTAGGCAAGGCACTTTCAGAACTTGCTGTTGCAAATGCCAATGTAAAAGGTTCAGAAATAACCTTGAACATATTTTTAAGATTGAGTCTGAATAGATAGCAGACTGGAATGAAAACCAGCAAGACAAAAACAGTTAATGCACCATACAAGGTTAGCACCAAATAGATGCCATTCAACAATACTTTTAAGCCCATTTTACCTACAGTATAAGCGATTGCACCGCCTACGCCAAAAGGTGCGAAGTACATAATAATATTCGTGAACTTAAACATCACTTCCGCTAAAGATTCTGAAAAATCCAACATCGGCTTGCGTAATCTATCGCTCAACATCGCCAAAGCAATTCCGAAAATAATACTGAAAATTACGACTTGTAATACTTGTCCTTCTACAACCGACTTTGCAATATTATCTGGAAAAATATGTAGCACCATATCTTGCCAAGTTTGCTTTTGAATGGGAGGCATTTCTTGTTTGGTATCTGCTGGCAATGCAATACCAACACCAGCCTTCGTTAAATTAATGGCTGCAAGTCCGATGAATAAAGCACAAGTAGTTGCTATATAAAAATACAATATAGACTTCCAAGCGATACGACCTACCTGTTTTAGATTAGAATGTCCAGCTATGCCAAATACCAAGGTTGCAAAAATGAGCGGAGCGATAATGGTTTTAATTAATTTCAAAAAGACTTTACTCAGAACATCCAACTGTAATGCTATCTGCGGAAAATCATATCCTATTTCGATACCAATGAGCATGGAAATCAGTATCCAGGTTGGTAGTTTCTTTTTCCAGATGCCAAAATAAATGAGGAAGCTCAAACCCACAAATCGAAACAACATGAGTGTATCATCAGAAAAAATAGGGAAATAATTTTGAAGTATATGGCATCCCAAAACGAATACAGAAGTGCATACTACAAACCAAGAAAGATATTTATTTTTCATGTCGAATTTATTGATTCATCAAATATAATATTTGCAAGTACATTATTCATGAATTGAATTTAAACTATATAGATATGGGTTGCAATGGTGCACCTGTAAAGGCTAGATTATGCTATGCTCTTGCTCTCTATAAAGGAACATTCGATTAGTTTGCTGAAAGCAAAAGAATATTACTTCGGAGCGAGGGACGCTCCGAAGAACGGGGATGGTTATACTCACGAAAGAACAGGTAAAAAAATCCATGAAGCAGCTACTACTATTGAGTTCGATACAGACAACTTAGATGCTGTTGAAGAGTTTTCTGCTATTATGGGAGCATTAGCACCCGAAGTACAAGAAACTACGTTAGCAGGTAGGAATATTGGGAAGGAAGAAGAGAACAGTAGCAGTCATACAGCAGACCGAATTGTATTCAAAGTTGATGCAAAAGATTTTGATGCAGCATTAAAATTTGCACAAGAATCAGGGTTTGACTTTTCTTCTGATGTTAAAACATCAGAAATATCTACATTAAACTTTATGGAAAAGTGGTTTGATGAGAAAAGACCTACACTATTTAAAAATATTAGTACATTTGTAAAAAGTTTAGAACAAAATGGAATCAAATCAAACTCAACAAGCCACGCAGTCGAAAGTCGCCTTATCGACACGTCAAGACGCAGAGAAGTTCTACAAAGAGTTAGGGATAAAGCGAGACTGGAGCAAGGCAGGGACGTGCTTCTCGATGCCTTACAGAAAGCAGAAAAACGAAACGAAGACTTTGCAAAACCGCTGCTACCCATAATTCCTCTAGGTTCTTCGCTAAGTCTGATGAGAAAAACTCTATCCCCTTTTTTTATGCTTTTGGAGTTTCTACAACTCCACCTTCTCTCAACATATCCTACATTCTCAAGGTGGTCAATGCTTTCGTTTAAATCAGTCCATTCCCATTTATTGGGATTCCATGCAAAAAGAAAAGAATTGGTATTTTTTACACTAAAATTAGTTGGTGTATTTAAGTAATCTTTAATCTGAATTAACAAGTTATCCAAAGCAGAATCACCCTCTCTGTTTGTCCATGCTAAAGTTTTGTCGAATGAATCCGTCGAATTTGGTTTACTAAAAATTATTGTTGTATAAAATGGGGATGATTTGCCTGTGACAAAACCGATTTCGGAATCAAGCTCGTCAGTAAGTGGTTTTATATAATATTTCTTAGCGTTTACATTATAGCCGTCTTCCTCTAATTTCTTGATTAATTGAGGATGAATAAATTTCAATTCTGTCTCTTTTCTATTTTGAAGGTGTGGCTTTTGCTCTTTTTCAAATTGAAATCCCACATCTTCCATTTTCAGCTTCAAAGAATCATATATATCTTTTCTTTCAGTCATATTTATTGAATATTGTGGTATGCTATAAAATTACTTAAAACTTACTTATCCCAATACAAACAAGCAGATTGACAACAAAGTATTGATTGCCGAAAGTTAGTGTTTCGTAAGCATTCATCAAAAATAGATCATTTAAGTTTATCTTGTAATGAATGGAGATTTATCTTTTAAATAGAAAGCTTCCTTAATGGTTCATAGAACCTTTTTTATTTATACTTGAGCTATTGTTACTCTACTTAAATCTGATTTAATTCAAAGGCATATTCATAACTGATTACGCTTCTCTCTTTTTCGTTTTTCTTCCAAGCATCTTCCAAATGACTTAACTCAATAATGTCATTGGTACTTGTAGATTTAAATACAGTTGCCACTTTCTCTAACACAGCCAATTCTTCTACTGAAAATAAATCTGCTTTAAAATGTCTCTCTTTTTTTGCTTTGAATTGTTCACCTGTATATCCTTGCGGAAATTCTGTGGTGTAAACATCGATTACCTCTTTGTTGACTAAATATTCAAATATGCTTTGAAAATTATTTGGAACAGGGCCCATATCTATGGCTTTGTAACGAACACCACTAATTGAAAAACAACTTCGTTTAAACATTAAAAAATCGGCATAAAATAACAGCTTATTCATTTTGGTTTTGAAAGGTTGAATCTGTTCTGAAAAATATACGACCATTTCTGTAAACTTTTCAAAATTGGGATTTCTGTATCCTGAATAAATATCTGCTAAATGATTGCCTAACAAATACTCTTTGAAATTCAAATTGAAAATATTGCGCTGTCTTTCCTCTAGCAATGATTGTGCTTTATGCATGTACTTAACTTTCGCTTTGTCATCTATGGTTGCGCATAACTCCACCATATCTATGAATTTTTTGGGGTCGTCAACCATCTGAATTAATTTAGCATTAGCAGCACTAGGCATCTCACCAGCTTCGTATTGGCGGTAACTGTTTACACCGAAGCCTAAAATTTCAGACATCTTTGCAGCTGGCAAACCATACTTTTCTCTTATTCTACTGATTTCATCTGGAAAAGGAATATTGAATTTGTCACGGTATTGGTTATATACCTGATTCATATTCACTTCATCCAATGCAGTGGTCGTAAATTGTTCTCCACTATCCTCGCATTTGTAATAATGAAAAACAATTTCAAACGTTTCCTTTCTAAAATCCATCGACCTGCGTTCTTTGGTCAATGTCATTTCTTTTCCTGTGATTGGGCTTTTCATATTTTTTCTATTTTAAAGGATAATGCATTTTGTGTTGAGCCAAATGAAAGGAAATACATATTACACTACTGTTCATGGCACCCATTGTAATTTTGATATACACTTCCTTCTTTTTAATTGTTTTTCCAAACACCCACATATTGGCACCACCATACAGCATTTCTTGGAGAGGACCTTCGCTATAATCTTTTGTTTCGAGTGTTTCCAGTATGGCTTTTCGTTCAATAGGGCGAAGTTCTAAATCTACCAGAGCTTGTGCGTTTTTCCCTCTGTCATCTCGAAAGAGGACATCCCAGAATTTCATTTTTGCTTTGAAATCTTTTAAAAATGCCGCTACTTCGGGTTCTGCGCTCATGTTGATATTTGGAAGTACGAATGTAATACCGATTTTTATAATTGCAACTATAAAATTGAATTAATAAAAATTATAAACAATTTAAAAACTATAAAGTTGCATTTTGAACTATGAGTAAGCCAACTTAGCTGACCTTTTTTATAATACTCAACCGTAAGCAGCTTATTATTCTATCATCAACTTCTGTGTAAAGAACTTAGTCTCTGATTTGATGCGCACATAATATTGTCCTTTGGGGAAAGGAGCAATGTTGATGGAATAGGTATGTAGTGGTTGACAATTGTCTAGATGATACACTACCCTAGCAAAAATATCCAGCAGTTCAAATGTATAATGCGGAACCAAAGGATTTACGGATTGTATGAAAATAGTCTTGTCGGCGGGATTAGGAAAAAGTATCCAATCCTTTTGTGTCGCTACTTCCTGCATACCAACACCGCTTTGGCAGAATGAAGTGCCGCCAACAAGGGAAGTCATTTCATTGCATAAATAATTGTAATTCGTAAGATCGGTAGTGGTTAAATTGCCATTCAATAAGTTCGTACTTTCTAATGGATCCGTAGACAAATTATAAAATTCTTCGGCACCATAATCGAACTTAATGAGTTTATAATTTCTATTACTCATTCCTTTACCATCGGAGCTATCCGTGGTTAGTTTGAAAATTTCGCTAAATACCCAAGGCCTTATACTGTCACTTACATTTTTAATAATCGGCTGTAAACTTTTACTGTCTACTGGCTTGGAGGTTGGTATTTGTGTCTGCCAATTGGTATAACCAAAATTTTCTACTATCGTTGAAAATAAGTCGGTCGTATTTACTAATGCATCGCTTACTCTTCCTTTATTTACCACACAAGGTCCTGCTATAATTAGTGGTACATGCACTCCATATTCATACACAGTTCCTTTGGCTTTATTAAGGTCTGCTATTTGGGCTGTTCGTGGTGTATTGCCATTGTCGCCAATAAAAATAATATCGGTGCTATCCATTTTATTCAATACTTGTAAACTATCAAATAGGCGACCTATTTCATGATCCATGGCTTGTATCATGGCTTTAAAATATTGCTTTGGTTGTGCGTTAATATCGGCGGGAGTTCCACTTAGTGTTGTATAATTATGTAAGCCTGCAGGTGGTAAATGCAATGGTTCGTGTGGTGCATTAAATGCTAACCAAAGAAAAAATGGATGACTTGGATTTTGTGCTTTCAACCAGCTTACTGCATTATTTACATTTTCGGTTGTGGCATACGTCGTAATGGTACTTGCTACGCCATTTGTATATTTTGTCCAATTGGTAAAGCTAGGCAATTGCCCAATGAAAGGTCCTTCAAACCAATCATAACCAAGTGCTTGTGGACTCATCAAATTAATAGCTGGAGCAGGTTGTTTTAAATGCCATTTTCCAATATCTGCTTTTGCAATATTGGTATTGTACACTTTTAATAATTTAGGTATTGAAATTTCAGCTGTATCAATTTGATTACTTCCACCTGTTCCGCCTACTATCCCTCCTACTCCAGTTCTGAAACTATATCTACCTGTAAGTATCGTGGTTCTAGTGCTGGAGCAAACTGGGTTGCTGTAAAAATTTTTAAACCGAACGCCTTTGGCTAATAAACTTCTGATATTAGGTACATCTACTGTATCCACATGATTTTCATAAAATCCAAAATAGTCAGGACTCAAATCATCTGCAATAATCAAGATTGTGTTACGTTGGGCAAAGCCTTGAATATTACAAAGGAATGCTATGAAAAGGCAATAGAAATATTTTGACATGTTTATTTTTTTCTATAAAAAATTCTACACCCAAAACTTTCTGAAATAGGTAAGCTTACTTTTTTATGATTAAGTAATTCATTTACTGCATTTGCAATAAATGGTTTTGCTAAGGTTGGATGTTCGCCATTGTCATCAATTGCACCTTTGTATTTGATCACGTATCCATTGTTTTCTTTCCAAATGACAAATGCCATGGGTGTATGTTCGGCGCCAAATTGCTTTCCCACTTCTTGTGTTGCATCTTGTACATAAGGGAAATTAAATTTATCCTTCATGGCTTTTTTTTGCATGAGCGGAAAGGTTTCATCTTCGTACAACAAAGTATCCATACTATTGATAGCAATTAATGGCACATTGAGTTTAGCATATTTGATACTCAAATCGTTCATTCGTTTGCTATAGAGTTTGGCGAATGGACAATGATTGCAAGTAAAAATAATGATGAAGCCTTTGGCATTTGTATAATCCTTGGTAGATACAAATTTGCCATTGACGCTTCGTAAATTAAAATCAGGTATGACACTAGCTTCATTGAAACTGCATACAATCAAAAAAAGAGAAAAAGCGAATAGAAAAGTTATACTTTTTTTCATTGTATTAATTGACAGTAAAAGTGGTAGTAATACTTTTTTTACTTTTATTTTCAATGATGGATACATGATAAACACCTTTGCTAAGATGGCTAATATCTATGCCATTGCCTAGTTCTGGTTTTGGCAACATTAATTTTGTTCTGCCCATGGCATCTAAAATAGTGACATAATACGCTGATTGATTTGGATCTTTAAATTCAATAAACAATTTGTCTTTAGCAGGATTAGGATAGATGAAAATTGGAATGTCTACTTGATTGATGTCGTTCACTGCACTAGGATTGGTAACTACAAATTGTCCCATCATACCTTCATCTTCGTGTAAACTGATATGACAATGGTACATGAAAGGATGTAAGGCATCTGCATAGTCTTCAAATTTGGCAATGAATTTTACGACAGTATTGGTATTTCCTGTTTTACCCGGAATGAATACTACATCTTTCCAACCTGCTTGTGCGGCAACAGGTGCTACCCCATTCACAGAAATAATATTAAACTCGACATCATGTATATGGAATGGATGTCCGAAAACAGAAGAGCTTGTAATTTCCCATATTTCAGTATTACCCAATGGCACTTGATATTCGTTGTAATTGATATCAAATAATTTATGGTTTATTATAAATGCATTCGGACCTAAGATACCTGGAACACCAGCACTATCGCTAATCGTAAGCTTACGAGTAATATTTGCATTAGCCGCATTGAGTACAGTATTTGTAGTCAATGTAGTTGGAAAAGTAGTGATTGGATTGGCCGTTTGTGCACCAATATTAAGATGTAAAATATTGAAATCAATATGGCCTAAATAATTTGCGAAGGGACCATTTGGAAAACTTTCGCCACCTGCTACGAAGCCACCCAATAAAGAGTTAAAGGCTTTTAAGTCTACAGTGGTTCCATTTTGTCCAGTACAATTTACCAAAATTTCTATTCGTTCACCAGCATGCAAAATATATTTTGTAACACTAACAGGTGCATCTAACAAACCACCATCAGAAGTAATGATAGAAAAGCTTCTTCCATCGCTAAAGCCTATATTGTAACTGCGTTCAATTGCACCATTCAAAATTCTGAATCGAAGTACTTGAGCAGGTACATTGTATTGTGCTCTCAAGGTCATATTCGTAAGCATGCTATCACCGTATGGCACCATCGAAATTTGATTAGAGGTATTAAAGTCTCTATCCGTAAGCACTAACGGAATATCATCCACACTATAAGTTCGAGGTAAAGCAAGGGCGCTTTCTACAGCATCTCGCACGATGATTAAACCACCAATACCTTTTGTGATTTGCTCTTCAGTCATTTCGTGCAAATGCGGATGATACCAATACGTTGCGGCATTATTCGTAACTGTCCAATAAGGTTGCCATACTGTGTTTGGTGGAATAACTTGATGCGGACCACCATCCATTACTGCCGGCAAATGCATGCCATGCCAGTGAAGTGTTGTGCTATCATTTAATTTGTTCGTCACATTCATGTGTACTACATCGCCTTTGTTGATGAATAAGGTAGGTCCCCAAAATTGCCCGTTGATACCACCAGTTATCGTTTGATTACCAGTATTTATCATTTGTGCGAATGTGTCTTTAATGGTTAAGTTGAAATTTGTGCCAGATAAGGTATCTGGTATCCACATATTGTTGTATTGTGCTTTACATAAGTTGCTTCCCAATAGAAACAATACTAAAATAATTTTTACTCTCATTTTTTTTCTAAATTTAGGAGTTTAGACGCCTTTCGGTTTATTATCCTTCGTTTTTAAATTTATTTATCTAGAGGCTAAAGAAAATACTTTTCATGTATACTTTATTTTTTTGTGTGCATGTATTTGATGTTACTAAATTATGGTGTAAATTATTTGGGCGGCATACACGCTATTCGTTCCAATCTTTTTGCTTCAGAGCAAGCAAAAAGGATTTCCACTTCTATCGTTGCCGCAATACAGAACAAACATTGAGTGTAGAAGATTAGCAACGTAAAATAATTAGATAAGTAGGCAGGGCTTGCAAAGTGTTGCCAGAAAAGGCAACCTGCTATTGATTCCAAAAGGACCATTCGATTAGTTTGCTACAAGCAAAAGAATATTACTTCGGAGCGTGAAGACTTTGCGAAGAACGAACGAATATCACTCCCCTTAGTCTCATTTTAAAGGATGAAATAATTTTCCAAAATCGTTGGATTGCAATACAAGAGCTCTTTTTCGATTCGATTCGAGAATATATTTTTCGGCACAAACTACAGTCACTTGCCCGTCAGCGGAGAAGCTTATGTTTTGAATTTCTTTTTTATTGCTTTTGCTCATCACCACTTGTCTGTGTGTAGTCCAGTTAATACCCCCATCGGATGTCAAAGAATAAATTAATTTACCTTCCTTTAATTCCCAAACAATGATACCATTCAGCTCATCAAACATATAGAATGATTCACTACTGTCCAACTACGACCACTCCCAATTCTTTGAAGTTGTTTTAAACAGGCTGTTTTAAGGAATAATATTTTTTGTCGATTTGAATTCACTTAGCTTCAAAAGCTATGAATTCCGGTCGAAGCTTACTATCACAGATATTGACAT